>JALYVR010000435.1 GCA_030853145.1 Chloroflexota bacterium
CCCCTACCCCCACCAACAGCTCCTACTATCGTGTAGCTGGTCTCTAGCGAGCAGAAACCATAGCGGCGCGCCGCTTATAGCGTGCCGCGATCATCTCACCCAACCCGATGGCTAAGAGGCCCAGCAACAGATGAGTGACCTGAATAACCCAGTGAGGGTTTGGAAGAAGCGTTCTTTGCGTGAGCCCGACGACCAGAACAATCGCGCCCAGCACGACGGCCGCGCCCGCCAGACCCCAACTGCCGCGTCTCGACACGGCCGCTACAATACCCGCCGTCCAGAGCGAGAGGACAACCAGGATACCAAGTATCATGTGAACAGGGACAAGACTATCCGCACTGTCTGTTGCCCAGAAGATAATGCCAAGAATCAGCGCCAGCAGCGCGGTAATGCGCAATACCATTGTCGCAATACGTACAACCATTCAGAAAAGTCTCCTTGTATAGCTATCCAATTGAGGAACGCTCAACGCCCCTCTCTATAGAATGTACCTCATCCGTCACGGGATGACAACCTGCCCCCACAAGCATCGTCTCCATCCCTTTCGTGTATGGGCGCCGCTGGCCTGCGCCCGCCTCGCCCCGCCCTACAGCCTAATGCGCCACGAAATCTTGCCAGAAGATGTGTAAGTGCTGGCGCAGGGGGGTGTGTTCCGGCTTGCGCAGATAGGGGTCGCTCTCCCACAACTGGGCGGCCAGGGTGCGCGCCTGCTCGATGAGCCGGGTATCGCCGAGGTCGGCGATGCGCAGTTCTGGCACACCGCTCTGGCGCACGCCAAAGAAGTCGCCGGGGCCGCGCAGGCGCAGATCCTGCTCGGCCAGTTGAAAGCCATCGTCAGTCGCCTGGAACACCTCCAGGCGCTGCTGCGCCTGCAAGCTGGCGTCGGCACTGAGCACATAGCAGTACGACTGGTGTGTGCCGCGTCCGACACGCCCCCTGAACTGGTGCAGTTGCGAAAGGCCAAAGCGGTCGGCATCCTCAATGACCATCACTGTGGCGTTGGGAATATCGATGCCGACCTCAATGACCGAGGTCGCCACCAGGATATCTAGTTCGTGATCGCGGAAGCGGCGCATCGCCGTATCCTTCTCGTTGGCCTTCATGCCACCGTGTAGCAGGCCCAGGCGCAGGTCGGGGAAGACATCGCGGCTCAGGCGCTCATACTCGACGGTGACGGCCTTCACCGCCAGCGACTCGGACTCCTCGATCAGCGGGCAGATAATAAAGGCCTGGTGGCCCTGCGCGACCTGTTCGGCGATGAGCTTGTTGGCCTCTTCGCGCCGCGCGCCGGAGCGCCAGCGGCTAATGATCTTCTGGCGGCCGGGGGGGAGCTGGTCGATGGCCGATATGTCCAGGTCGCCATAGAGGGTCAGCGCGAGGGTGCGCGGGATAGGCGTAGCCGTCATCACAAGCATATGCGGGTGGTAGCCCTTCTGGCGCAAGGTATCGCGCTGCTCCACGCCAAAGCGGTGCTGCTCATCGATAATCACAAGGCCCAGGCGGCGAAAGCTCACATCCTCCTGGATCAGCGCGTGCGTCCCGATAGCCACCATGGCCTGCCCGCTCTCAAGAGCCGCCCGGCCTGTGGCGCGCTCGCGCGGGCGCAGGCTGCCGGTAAGCAGGACAGTGCCGATGCCGAACGGCTCCAGCATCGCGCTGATGCTGCGTGCATGCTGCTCGGCCAGCAATTCGGTGGGCGCCATAATCGCCCCCTGGTAGCCATTGAGGGCCGCCACGAAGAGCGCGGCGGCGGCCACCGCCGTCTTGCCCGCACCGACATCGCCCTGCAAGAGCCGGCACATCGGCTTGCTCTGCGCCAGGTCGCTTAAGATCTCGCCGATGACGCGGCGTTGCGCCCCCGTGAAGCGGAAGGGCAGTGTGGCCTCAAATGGCTTGTCGGGCGCGATGGTGGACCAGAGCGTTGAGCCCATGGCCAGCGCTTCGTCCTCGTGTGCGGCTCCTGTGTCCTTCCCGGCAACCGGGATACCCTCATCGTCAAGCTCGCTGAAAACTTTGCGCGGGTCGCAATTGAACGCGTTGCCCTGCGGCGCCTGCTGCTGCCAGCGACTGCGCCGCTCCTGCATGCCAAGCTGGATGAGGAATAGTTCATCGAAGGCCAGGCGGCGCCTGGCCTCCACCAGCTTCTGCGCATTTTCGGGATAGTGCATCTGCTCAATCGCCTCCGGCAGCGTCATGAACTGGCCCCTGGAGCGCACCACCATCGGAAGATGATCGGGGATCATCTTCGCGTAGTTATCGACGACCCATTTTGTGAAACGGCGTAGCGCCTTGGCTTTCAGCCCCTCAGTCAGCGGATAGACGGGAACCAGAATGCCGGTGTTCAGCAGATCGCCCTGATCAGGAAGTTCATGGCTGCGAACAGAGAAGTCAACTTTGTTGCCAAAACGCTGTTTGATGCCGGTCACAACGAGGATGTCTCCTTTAGCAGCCTGCAACTGCTTCTGGAGATAGGGCTGGTTGAACCAGGACACATTGAGTTTGCCGGTCTCGTCGCCGATCGTGGCGACGGTGCGCGAGCGCCCACCGCTGGTGCGGTTGGTCTTCACCTCCCAGATCATGCCCTTGGTGGTGACCAATTCACCAAAGGGGATGTCGGCGATCTTTTCGAGCTGGCTGTAATCGCGGTGATCGCGCGGAAAATAGAAGAGCAACTCGCGCACATTACGTACGCCCACGCTGCGCAGGCGCGTGGCGACCGTCGGCCCCACGCCCGGCACGGCGGTAATGTCGGCGCTCAGCAACGTCAGCGCGGTATGCCCCGCCGACATGCCGGCCTCTAAAGGCACCGGGTTCTGCTTAACAGGCGGCGGGGGGCCACTGGCGACAGCGGCGGTCGCTTTGCTGTCAATCTTGCTCTCAAGGTGCATGCTGGCAGTTTTGGGAGGAGCGGCGGTCGCTTTGCCGTCGCTCTTGCTCTCAGGATGCGTGCTGGCAGTTTTGGGGGGAGCAGGAAGCGCCGACTCTGCTTTATGGCCAATGCTATCTATGCGCGCAGGTTTCGTGGATATAGTCACCCCAGGCTGCGGGCGCAGCCCGACTTCTCGTCCCTCGCTCTCCAGTTCCTTGAGGAGCGCGAGCGCGGCGCGCAGGTTGGCGGCGCGCTGCAAAGGGTCCTGGCGGCGATAGCCCTCGAAGTACTCGGCGAAATGATAAATGGGCCGCAGGTCCAGCCCCGCGCTTTTGCAGAAGCTGCTGACCTCTTCCGCCCAGCGCGCCACGAACATCTCCAACCCACCCGGCTTGACCGTCTGATCCTGGTGGTTGGTACGCTGCTCGTGTTGTAGGACTTTACGCGCGCGCTCAACGTGTGCTGTGAGCGGGCTAGTGGCTTGATTCTGCATATGTTGTAACTGCTACCATTCCCTGCATGGACCTTTTTTCACCGCCATCATACTATAGTGGTAGGATGAGATGGTGTCAAGTGAACCGCGTCCGCCATCGGGGCGACAGAAGTGAATGTATTGGCCCTGGGGACGCCCCTACATTATGTCACGATGATCTGCCCTGTCAGCTTGTTCAACTGCTGCACCAGGCCGTTTTCATAGGCATCGACCAGGGGAAGTTGCGGCTGCATACGCTGCGCGATATAGTTGGCCGCGCGCAGGATGCCGAAGCGATCGAGGTAGAAGGCCACCTTCTGGTTCTTCGCCCGGTTGCCGGACGATAGCGCAACCAGGCAGCCAGCGGCGGGATTGGGGCCGGACACGAAGCGTATCTGAAACCCGGCCTGCTGGTACTGTGAAAAGAAGTCCTCCGCGTTCAGGCAGGCGGGGTTATCGGCGATGAGCTTGCCGTCAACGATAACCGGCTGCGCGATGTCTGAGCCAACGGGCATAGTAACCTGCCAGTTGGAGCCGTCCCATACGATGCTGAGCAGCACCAGGTGCTCAGCGGCGCCAATTGCGCCATATCCTGGCGCCAGGTTGCGCGCGATCACATGACCGTCCCCGGCGGCAAAGCTCCAGGAGACGTGAACGACGGCGAACGCCAGCCAGCTTGTGCGTAGTGCCAGAGGGAGCTGTCCTCCCTGGAACTGCCAGGGCGCAACTGTACACAACTGCAAGCAATCCTGCCCGCCAAGCTGGCATGAACTGCTCACCGTCGAGCGCGCGTCCAACTCGCACCCTGGGCCTGACTGCCCGCTCATATCGAAATCCCACTGGAGATGAAGCGTCGCGCGCACTGGCACGGTTGCCGTCACAGCATCCCTTACCCCAATATACTGCTCGCCCGGTCGTACCATGTCGCTGGCTTGATGAGCGTGCAGGACCGCGCGCGCCGTATCCACCAGCTCCCCGCGCTGGTGTGGCGGAACGACGGAGAGCGTTTCTTGAAGGAACAGGACGCGAGCCTGGAGATTTGATGACGGGGATCGAAGCAGAGGTCCTGAGACACAGGTATCTTCCGGGGCGGAAGGTACCGTCAGGTCGCAGCGGTGTTGCGAGAAAGGCTGGGCATGCCAGAAGAAGCGGTGATGACCAGCGGAAAGCCAGAGCGGCGCATCGACGCCGATCCAGGGCGGGCGTATCGTGTGTCCATCGAGGAAAACGTTGGTCCAGGGAACGTCCACACTGAGGTAGTAGAAGCCGGTATCGGCGGGCAGCCCCGCGAGCGGCATAGCGGTAGGCGTGGGCACCAGGCTGCTCAGAGTGTCATGGATCAGCGAGGGCAGACCTGGCAACGTGCTCTGCACCACCAGGAGCGCCAGGACTATCAAACTTACAACGATGGTCACCCACAAACCAGGGCCGAGACGGCGCGACGAGGAGCGTATTTTCGCTGGACCTGACAACGACATAGCGGGCTTAGAGACACCCTGTTCAGGCAAAGAGATAATCTGGATTTCCTGGTCATCTGGCATTGATTCGTGTTCCAGGTCGCTCATAACCCGCTCGCTTTCATGGCATAGGACACAATTCATTGCGTCCGGGGCAATTTATTGCCTATATATCC
>JALYVR010000436.1 GCA_030853145.1 Chloroflexota bacterium
TCCTCCCTGAGAACGGTGTTGTTTTTCAGACTTTCACCTTATTTCTCAGGGATTCTTTTTGTCAATTTTTTCGTCAATTGTCACATTGGTTCAAGCTCACTTTGAACCATGCCTAAGGAAAGAGAGTGAGGGGAGCGCGTGTTTGAAACGGGTATCCGCCAGTTCCGTATGGCCATGTCGATGGTATGGGGATGGCCTATTAACCCGGCGAATGTGGAACGCCTTGTTGACGATGGACTAAAAACATTAGCTGAGTTTGGCGCACCGGGAGACGATGTCCAGCAATTACTGGATGGTCCCTTCGCCGATCCTGCGGCGCGCCGCGACTTCCAGACACACGTGCTTCAGCGAACCGCACGCCGCCTGGCTCAGGTCTCCCCTTATTACAAAAAACTCTTTGCCTCCCTGCATATAAACCTGGATAAACTCACGCTAGAAGACATGCCACGTATTCCTGTTACGATGAAGCGCATGTTGCAAGAACAGCAACAAGCATTTATTTCCACACAGACCCATCCTTACATTGGCACCCGCACAACTGGCACAACCGGGCAACCTGTCGAGATCTGGCTATCGAAATATGAAATTCAACTCTGGCATGCCCTGGCGGCATTGAGCGGAGTTCTACGTAATGAGCTCAATCCACAAGATGTTATGCAGGTCAACATTAGCTCGCGCGCGACAGCCGCCATTCAACAGAATATTTCAATCTGCCGCCTGGTCGGAGCACGAGCCTTGATCCTTGGCGTCATTCCTCCCGCTGAAAGCCTGAACAACCTGCTCGCGAAAAACGCCGAAGCGCCAACCCTCCTCAGTATCTATCCCAGCTATCTGGCACAGATTGTCAAGGAGGCGCGTCGTCAGGGATTAGGACCGCGCGACTTCCGTCTCCGGCGTATTGATTGTGGCGGTGAAGTCCTTTCCGACGCTCTGATGCGCGCCACCTATGAAACGCTGGGGCCCGCCCTGATCACCGATAACTTTGGCATGACCGAAGTTTTGCCTGTGAGCGGGCGTGTCTGTAACCAGGGGCATCTTCACCATGATCTCAATATCGGATATGTGGAGGTTATTGATCTGGAAACTGGTGAGCCTGCTGCGCCGGGTGCGTTAGGAACCGTTGTCATCACCCCGTATTATCCGTACCGCGAGTGTATGCCGGTGTTCCGCTATGATACGCGCGATATCGTGCGGCGTTTATCTGATGAGCCGCTGACGTGCGACCTGGCAGCGGTACCTGGCACATCACGTATCCTCGGCAAGGCGGATCACCTGCTCCGTCTCAATGATAGGATCGTGACGATGCGCGATCTTGTCGAAGTCTACGAGGCTCTGCCCTCACAGCCCTGGCCCGCGCGTTTTCATGCCTGGGCAGTCGATGACCACATTGAACTGACGATGCCAGAAGAAGCGCTCATTGGTATCACGACGGAAGAAGTAGAGCGACGCTTCCGGGCAGCGGGCATTGAGCTCCATGTAGCGAATTGTGTGGACGAGGAACAAGACATAAAGCGACTTCGGCCTCTACGTGCGGACCTTCTAGAAACGACCTTCGCGGCCGGGAGAAACTAAGATGGACATGATAGGACAGACGGTTTTTCAGGTGATTATAGGCCTGATCGCTTCTATAAGCTCCGCTGGATGCGCTTTACTCTACTTCCGACGCGTACGTCTGGAGCGCCCGCCAGTCGGTACCTTCAATAATCGTGATATTATCATCATCGTGGTCTTTATCATTACGCTACCGTTGCTCTACCTGGTATTGCCAAGCGTCGCGCTCACAGGTTTTCTGATCCTCACCTTCAGCAGTGCCAGCTACATCGCGTTGCGTCCGTTGATGCGCCTGCGCTACCTCTGGCCTTTGATCATCCTCCTGATAGTCGTCAACATTGTCGTCACGGAAACATTGCTTGGCACGCGCCAGGGCTGGCAGGTGTACTGGGTTCTGACAAGCGCCATTGTGCTCATCGCGGTGGTCGGTATCTCCAACTTGTATGTACAGGGAGGGATGCGCTTGCGCCACATTGCCTGGTTTGCCCTGTTCCTGGCATGTTATGACTTCTTTTTCACCGTGATTATTCCACTGACGCCACGGCTTGCTGATCGCTTTGAAGGCCAGCCACTTGATCCATCCATTGGCTTTACCATAGGTGTATACAATGCGAATCTGGGCATCGGCGATCTGCTGGTTTTCTCGCTGTTTATGATCGCGGCCTATAAGGGATTTGGGCGCAGGGGCGCGATTGCGGGCTTTATCATCATCGCTCTCTTCGGAGGCATCGTCCCTGAGGTATCTCCCCTGCTCATCACGGCTTTTATCCGCACGAATATTGGCATCGTGATCCCTGTGCAGACCTTCTTTGGCCCCGCTGCATTCATTACCTACTTCGTGCTCGCACGCACAGGGCCGGAACGCAGCATGGCTCAATGGACCAGCGCGGAGGTGGCCGCGGGTCGCAAGCCCATCCGCGCTTTACGCCAGCGCCAACGTGCGCGCCTGGCCACCGCTGGAAGCATCCAGCCAGCGGCCGGAACTGGTGCTAATCAGGCTGGATAATTTTTGAAGGCATACGATTACGGCCAGACCGTTGCGCATGATATTCGCAGGAGGAGTCAATATAGCCCCTCCTGCTCGCGTGCTATACTGATATTTTGAATAGAGAAAGACACTTTTTTATAGAAGGACACATGTTAGTATGGCAAAGGTAACAACCGGCACCGGCGATACAGGCTATACAGGCCTGCTTGGGGAACAGCGCGTCCCTAAATATGATCCGCGGCCGGATACGTTTGGGACGGTGGACGAGGCTACATCGGCGCTGGGCATGGCGCGGGCGCTCACGCAGGAGCAGAAGGTGAAGGACATCATCTACAGCATCCAGCAGGACCTCTATCTGTTGATGGGCGAGCTGGCGACGCCGCCGGAGAACTATGAAAAGATGGGCCTGCGTGTGACGCTTGAGCATGTGCAGCACCTGGAGCAGGTGGAGGAGGCGCTCAAGCGCGAAGTGGAGATCCCCAATAAATTTATTATCCCCGGCGATACCCTGGATGGCGCGGCGCTCGACGTGGCGCGCACGGTCATTCGCCGCGCCGAGCGCATGACTGTGAAGCTGCTGCACGATGGTGTGATCCAGAACGGCGAGCTTGTGCGTTACCTCAATCGCCTCTCCGACCTGGTGTTTATTCTGGCGCGCTACATCGAGGTCAAATCGTCCCTGGCAGAGCTGCCCGGCTCCTAGCTGCCTGATTTTATGCATAGCCCAGGATCGCGGTGGCCTGGGACGACAGCGGCCACCACTAGCTTCGCTCCCTCCACCTGGCGCGGATCGTGCTGGCCGCGCTACTGGCGAGTGGCCTCTGCCACCTTCTTAAAGCTCACCGGAACAAACGCATGTCCCCGCGCATTAGTATGGAATGAGAACTTAAGTTCAGCCGCTGATGGGGTCTTATGAACGCACTGGAAGACGAGGCTCAGCTCACCATCGAGGCCTGCCAGGGTTCAGAGGCAGCCTTCGAGGCATTAGTGATCCATTATGAGCCACGCATCAGGCGCCTGCTCTATGGCATGACGCATGATGCGCAATTGACACAGGATCTCTGCCAGGAGACCTTCCTGGCGGCGTATCGTGCCTTGCCGCGTATGAAGGGGGAAGAACTCCACTTCGCTCCGTGGCTCTACCGGATTGCGCTCAATCAGACGCGCAGCGAATGGCGGCGTCGCAAACGTATTACCTGGCTCCCCTTTTCCACCCCTCAGGGCAGCGGTGAAGAGGTCTTTGAGGCCCAGGGAGAGGAGTTTTTAGTGAGTGAGGAGCGTTTTGAGGACCAGGTATTAGAGCGCGACCTGTTGAAGCGTGTGCTGGCCCAACTCCCGGAGGCCTCGGTGTCGTGCCTGCTATTGGATGCCGAGGGCTTCACGTACCGCGAGATTGCCGAGATCATGCAGGACACGCTCTCGGCCGTGCGCAGCCGCTTATCACGCGCCCGCCAGTCGTTTCAACAGGTATATACCAGGCTCAACCAAGGAGGTCAACCATGAAGCAGGACGAGCAACAGCATCTGCCGGTGTGTTCGCTCAGCACTGAATGTTTGCGCTTGCTTGACGACCTGGACCTGCCGGGCGCGCCGGGGTATATCCCTGATCTGTTCGCAGTGACCGACGATGAGCGCGATGAGCGCCTGCTTGTCCAGTTACGCGGCCATCTTCCTACCTGTCCTACCTGCACCGCGCTGCTGGCGCAGGCGCGTCGGGAGCGGGCCTCGCAGCGCGTGTTGCTGCGTAGCCTGCTGGCGGCCAGCGAACGCGTGGTACCCTCGACAACGCAACGTATCCTGGCCGAGGTTCGAAGTGGGCAGATGGTGGGTCAGTCGGCGCGGGCCACGAATAACCATCACCATGACCTGCTGCCACTCCCATCTATGCGCGAATTCCAGCAGAGGCGCCAGCGCACCGGCTCGCTGCCTTTCCAGAGTCACTCGCGTCGAGATGTGTACAATATTATGGTATTGGCCGCGGTGGCGGTCCTGGTGCTGGCTTCTGTAGGTATCTTGGGCCGCCTGGTAGCATTGCGCTCGCAAATATCTGGCACGATCGGAACATCCACGGCGACACCGCCTCCTCAAGCGTTCTCAGGTGGCTGGGACTCGATTGTGATTGCCCTGGCCGCGTCAGGTGGTGCCGGACAGGTTGCCAGCACTATTTATAATTACGCTCCCTTTGAGGGGAAGAGAACGCGCCTCCTCTCGGATTGTTGCGACGCTGCCAGCGCCATTGACAGTATTTCGCATAGCGGTCAAAATGTGCTCTATCATACAAACACCGGCGGAAAAACGCGCTATCGTCTCCTGACAGGCGGCGACCTGGCGACCCTGGACTGCCAGTGCGGGGCGGGAGATGCTATCTGGACGACCGATGATCGCAATGTACTCGTCAATAAGCAGTCCGGCGTCGTTCAGGTAGATATCTC
>JALYVR010000437.1 GCA_030853145.1 Chloroflexota bacterium
CACCAGTTCTGAGTCGTATTCGTTTGCAGGAATTAGACCAGACGGTGCAGGCGGCTTTGACGATTGCTGGCGGGGTGTTGGGTGATCTTTCGGTATTCTCTGAACTAGCAGCGCTTTTCCGGCAGGGTGAAGTTCCTGAAGGCTTCTCTCGGCCGGTGGCGGCGTTTCTTGTTCAACATATGTCGCCTGCTGAACTCCTGGCCATATTGAGGGATGCCCACTGTGATTTAGATGCTCGTACAAGGCTGGCAGAGGCGCTTGGCAATACAGATAAAATAGCCCTTGTCCCCGACTTGCTAGCTATCCTCCGTGCTCGCGTCATCATTGAAATGGTGCGTGTCGCCATCGCGGACGCTGTTGGTATGCTAGGAGAAACGCCGGAGACGGCCCGCGAACTCCTTGATCTGCTGCGCGCCTCTGAAATCGCCGACCGGTTGCATCAAACTGCTGTACCTGATGCCATCTACCGCGCACTCTGGTCGGTGAGCAGGCGAGCCGGTGTGATGGTGGTCGAAACCAGGCCTGGGAGCAAGATTTACCGCGTGGTGCCGCGTTGAAATTCGTGCTTGACAAGCACAAGCAGACAATGGTAGGCTTGCATTGCAGAACGGTTGACCATAGTGGGACGATGGATTGGATACGTCCCGCGCGTAGTAGAAATCAGAGATGGGTAGCATGTTGAAGAAAGAAGTACACCTCACGCCGCAGCGCATCCTTGAACTCTCCTCTGCTGAGCACATTGCCCCCTTCTTTAGCGAACTGGGCTACGATACAGCGGCGGTCCGCAGCGAACCAGATATCGACAAGGCGCTTCTCCAGAAACTGCACCCTTCTTTGGCGAACAAAATCGCCTCTTTTAAAGCCATCGCGCAGAATAGCGATGAAACAAGCACCCTCTATGTCTATCTCTACGTGCTTCGCTCTATCACTGACCGCGCGCGCCAGGATATTGTGCGCGATCTGGAGCGCTTCTATAACGGCGACTACCTCTTTGTGCTCGCTGACGAGACGTTCAATCAGCTTGAGTTTGTCTATATCGACCGTATCGCCGTCGCGGACCAGCTTGTACTATTTCCACTGCCTGGTTTTGGTTCCAGTGCGCCGCTGCTATCACAGAAGGCTCCCCTGCGTCGTCTCCAGGTCGACCGCCGGCACCCCAGCTATATGGCTCTGCGTACCCTGCGCCGGCTCTCTTATACCCACAGCGGCGTGACGGAACAGTGCAAAGCTATCAGTAATGCCTACCGCCGGGCAGAGACGGAAGAGGAGTTCTTTAACAATCACGCGCTCTTCTCCGATTACTACTTGCAGAAACGCCTGCCCGCTGAGGTCGCTGAATGGCAGGAGACCAGCAGACCCGGCCCTAAAAACCCCAAGCTGGATGAGATATACAATGAGCTGCACAGGCTCTATTCAGGGGCCGGGCGCGAGTTCACGGGCCAGCCAATGCAAGAGATACGCGTGCGCCTCTTTGAGCCGGTGTTGAAGGCGCTAGGCTTTACGTGGACCCGGCCAGCCGCAAACGGCAAGGGTAGTAACCAGGAAGCCGATTATACCTTCACTATCGCCAATGAGGATGAGACGGTCTCGCGGGTGATCTGCCAGGTCTATCCCTGGGGCCGCACGCTGGACGATGCCCTGGACCAGGCGGAAGAGGCCGAAAGACAGGTGGACGATCCCCCGGCCAGCGAGAACCCGGCGGCCGCTATGGTCTCCTTACTTCAGCAGATGCAGGCTCAATGGGGTATCCTGACCAATGGCAAGATCTGGCGCCTCTACTCTGCCAGGGCGCGTAGCCGCGCCACGAACTACTACGAGGTCGATGTGGAAGAGGTCTTTGCCATCCCGCGCGTGGAGACGGATCGCGCCCTCCAGGCCTGTCGCTACTTCTGGCTCTTTTTCCGCGCCGAAGCCTTCCTGGCCAGGCCGCGCAAGGAGCACCCGGAGCCGCCCTATATCTGCTTGCTGGACTTCCTGATGCGCGAGAGCGAACAGTTCGCGCGCGCCCTGGGAGATTCGCTTAAGGATCGCATCTTCGAGAAAATCTTCCCGCACTTCGCGCATGGCTTTGTGGCCTATGCTCAGGCCACCGGCCAGTTGCCGGCAGACCTGCGCCACCTCACGGAGGAGGAGCGTGCCGCAACCCTCAAGCCGTTCTTCGATGGTACGCTCACGTTCCTCTACCGGCTGCTATTTCTGCTCTATGCCGAGAGCCGCGCTCTGCTGCCAATTCACGATGAGCGCTACCAGCAGCGCAGCCTGGCAACCATCAAGGAGGAGATTAAGCAGGTCGCTGGCGACAATAGAGAGCAGGCTCCCCACCAGATCGAGATGCGCTATGCGGATGACAGCGAGGCCACCGATCTGTATAAACGTCTGGAAGTGCTCTTCACGGCCATCGACAGGGGCAGTCCCGAACTCAATGTGCCGATCTACAATGGTGGCCTCTTCATTACCGAGATCGCCGAAGCTACCCCGCGAGCCACCTGGACGCAAGAGGAGCGGGTGGCGCATTTCCTGCTGACGCACAAAATACCTGACCGCTACCTGGCCCTGGGCCTGGACCTGCTGGCGCGCGCCGAAGATCCCAAAAAGAGCAAGCTGGCGAAGCACGCGCTCGACCTGGTATATGTCGACTATAAGAGTCTGGGTGTGCGCCAGCTTGGCAGCATCTATGAGGGCCTGCTGGAATTCAAGCTGCGCATCGCCGTTGAGGACCTGGTCATTGTGAAGGGCAAGGTGCTTCCCAGAGGCGAGGCCATCAGGGCAGGCCAGTGCAAACCCGACAGGCCGGCGGACTATCACCTGAACGATGTCTATATCGAGAACGACCGCCACGAACGCAAGGCCACCGGTAGCTATTATACTCCCGACTACATCGTGCAGTATATCATTGAGCAGACCGTGGCCCCCGTGCTACAGGAGAAATTCGCCGCCTTGCTCCCCCGCTTCTGGGAATTCCAGCAACTCGTGCAGAATATGGAGGGCAACAATAAGAAGCGCAAGTTTCAGGGCGTTACTCCTCAACCCATCGAGAAGACCTACCAGGCTCACCAGGAGTTGACCGAAGCCTTCTTCGACCTCAAGGTGCTCGACCCGGCTATGGGCAGTGGCCACTTCCTGGTTGACGCTGTGGACTATATCACTGACAAGATGATCGAGGAACTGCGCGCGCACGATCCCAACCCGATTCAGGAAGGCCTGAAGCAGATGAAGCGCGCCATCCTGCAAGACGTGGAGCAGCAGGGCGTGACCATCGACAATTCCAACCTGACCGAGATCAGCCTGCTCAAGCGCCAGGTCCTCAAGCGCTGCATCTTCGGCGTCGACCTGAACCCGATGGCGGTCGAACTCGCCAGAGTCAGTCTATGGCTAGACTGCTTCACCCAGGGCGCACCACTCTCGTTCCTCGATCACCACCTGCGTAGTGGCAATTCGCTGCTGGGCGTTTCCCTGCGGCTGATCGAGCAGCACCTCGCCGGTTTCGTCCACACCTATGACCTGGCCGGTGTGTTGATGGGCGCGCAGACCTTCCACCAGTTGAGTCAGATTTCTGACGCGACCTACCGCGATGTCGAGCAATCGCGTACCTTCTATGCCGATGGCAGAGCACTGCTACGGCCTTACCAGCGATTGGCGAACCTGTGGCTGAGCGCCTATTATGGCAACGAGGGCGCGCAACAGGCCGTTGAGATCTATGGCCGGGAAATCCTGCGCGGCGAGATATCTGAAGACCAGAAGATTCTGCTCAAACAGTCAAAGAAGCTGAATGAAGGACAGGATCAATCTAAGCACAAGAGCCTCAAAGAACTGGTAGAGCGCGCCGAGCAGCTCGCCTCACATGATGGAGAGCAGGGCAAAGCTTTCTTCCACTGGGACCTGGAGTTCCCCGAAGTCTTTTTTGATCACACCGGACTCAAGCACGTTGACCGGGAGGGCTTTGATGTGATCATCGGCAATCCCCCCTATGTGCGCCAGGAGGGTTTAGGCGATGACAAAGCTGCGTTTAAGGACCTCTACAAGGATGTCTACAACAGCATCGCCGACCTGTATACATATTTCATTGAACTTGGCCATACACGGCTCAAGCGTGGCAGGCGCTTTGGCATGATTACCGCGAATAAGTTTATGCGCGCGAATTACGGAGCCGCCCTGCGCTCATTCTTGATAGAGAAGGTCAGGCTTGAGAAGCTGATTGATTTTGGGGATCTACCCGTGTTTGGGGATGCAGTTACCTATCCGATTATTATCATTTCAACAAAAACTGAGCGTGATGCAGCACCAATAGAGTATGCACTTATCAAAAGCTTAAACTTTGAAGGTCTCACTACTGTAGTAGAGTCTACGAGCAGCAAAATGCCAGAAAGCTCTTTTAGGGGTACTAACTGGTCTCTAGCGGTTGCTGCGAAACAAGGAATTATAGACAAGCTAAAAATTAGCAGTGTACCATTGGGAGAATATGTCGGAGGTAAAATCCAATATGGCATAAAAACAGGTTTCAATGAAGCTTTTATTATAGATCAGATTACGCGTGATAAATTGATAGCTGAAGATTATAAAAGTGCGGAAATTATTAAACCTCTTATAAGAGGTGAGGACGTAAAGCGCTACGATATCAGCTTTAAAGATCGATATTTAATATTCACTAGGTACGGTATAAGCATAGGCGAATACAGGTCCATAGAGAGATATTTGTCACAGTACAGAACTCAGTTAGAGCCGAGGCCGCTAGATTGGAATGAAACAATAAGAGGAGAGTGGCCTGGTAGAAAACCTGGGTCTTATAAATGGTACGAAATTCAAGATAATGTAGCTTACTATGCGGATTTTGAAAAACCGAAAATTATATCTTACCGTTCGCTTAAATCTGGACGCAATAACGAGATTCTGCTAAGCTGACGACATGAAAGAAACCTTGAGCATCGAGACAGAACGAATGGATGACATCCCGTTGTTGCTCACCCACATGC
>JALYVR010000438.1 GCA_030853145.1 Chloroflexota bacterium
ACGAGAGCTTCTTGCCGCTCTTGTCTGCATAGATGCCATCGGTACCCTTGGTGTAGCCCGCGCTGGTGAGCAACTGGTCGGACTTGGTGGTGTCGAGCGGGATCGAGGCATTGGCATACGCGGGATTCAGGCTACTATTGTTTATCGGCAGAACCAGGCCCGTGGGGCCGGAAACCGGCTCGTACCCATCCTCGGCAACCTGATAGATCTTGTTGCGGTCGATGGCATCGCTGATCGCCTGGCGTACGGCGAGCTGGTTGAAGGGGGCCTTGGCCGTGTTCACATAGAGCATGACTATGTTGCGGGCCGGGAACCAGTACTGATTGTGGGCGGGATCTCTGGCGACGTAGCTCTGCCCAATATTGGGAGCAAAGAGGCCCGACCAGTCAACAGTGCCGCGCATGAGTTGCAGTTCAGCTGTCGTGTTGTCCTTGGAAGAGGGATAGCGGATCTCGCTGACGGCGGGTTTGCCAGGCTGCCAGTAGTTGGGGTTTTTCTTCAAATCGAGCAACTGCGGCGAAAACGATTTGAGCATAAAGGGACCAGTACCAATGGGGTTGTCATCGGCAAATTTGCTCGGATCACCTACGTTGGCGTACTCGTGCTTGGAAATGATATAGGTCTGGCCGGCCAGGTACCACAGGATGGGGCTGTACGGCTGCTTCAGCGTCACTACAACCGTGCTTTTATCAGGATTCTGCACCTGGTCAATATATTGCCAGAGGCCATTGATATCAGCCGCCGGGTATTGTTTGAGGTCATTCAGGGTGAAGACGACATCGTCAGCGGTGAAGGGCTGGCCATCACTCCACTTCACATCTGTGCGCAGATGGAAGGTCACGGTCTTGGCGTCGGTGGAGAATTCGTAACTCTGAGCAAGCCAGGGTTTGGTTTCGCCCTTCACCGCGTTAAAGAACATCAGGGTCTCGTAGATCATGCCCTGAGAACCATAGAGGGCGCTGCCACTGAAAGGGGTAAAGCCGTTGGTCCAGTCGCCCTTAGGACTGGGAAGAATGTTGAGCACACTGTTCTTGGCGCTGGGGGTCGTTGCGGGCGTTCCCTGGCCGCAGGCCGCCAGCACCAGCAACATCAGCCCTAACAGGGAGAAGACAACGGTCTTCGCCTTTCCTGGCGCATGAACACGATTGGGAGACATGGAAAACCTCCTCGGTAAAATAGATCAGACATCGGTCTAAAAACAAGGATCATCACTGAGCCGAATTTTCTCTCACATGTAGTGTGTATTTCTCTACACACCTCCTTTCTGTGATGGGACAAACCAGCATTGGTTGCCGGGTTGAAATATGCCCCCAAAGCACGAAATCCTCTGAAGGGCCTTTTCTTTTTCGATATTTTGCGAAATCGATGTAAAATATATATTAAATATACTGATTTTGCACAAGGATGTCAAGCCCTAATGGCAGAGATCGGTAAAGAAGTCTGTAATAGACTGTACCATAGCCGCCATTGTGCTATAATAAGTCGAAAGTTTCTGAAAATAAGATGGAGAGCATGGATTGATGGCAAAGAGGCACAAAACCGATAGTCGCCCAACCATTGCGCAAATTGCACAGATCGCCGGCGTCTCAGTACCCACCGTCTCGAAGGTTTTGAATGGCCGTACAGACGTAGCACAGCAAACGCGCGATCGCATTGAGCGAGTGATCGAAGAAAATGGGTTTGTACGCAATCGCGCCGCTCGCGCCTTACGGAAAGGCAAAACCGGGCTGGTAGACCTGATTCTCCCGCGCCTGGACGATGAATATTACCTCCCTATCTTAGAGGGGGTGGAGCAGGTACTGCGCGAAGCCGGGGTACGCCTGGTGCTGACCTCGACCAATTACAAGCCCGAAAATGAGGTCCAATGGATCGATACCGTCACCGACCACTCCACCGATGGTATTCTGCTGGTGCTGCCATCCGAGGAAGCGATTAAGCATCTCGACCGCTCAGGCCTGCCCTTCGTGCTGATCCATAATCAGGGGGATCCGCACAGTACTACGCCATCCGTGAGAATCACCAGTTGGGAAGGGGGCTATGTCGCAACCCACTACCTGATCAAGCTTGGGCACCAGCGCATCGCCTATATAGGCAAGACCGCGCAGGCGCTGGATGCCATCGAACGCATCGCCGGCTACCGTGCTGCCCTGGATGAGGCCGGTCTGCCGCTTGATCCGCGCTTACAGTGCGCCGGCGATTTTACCGAGGTCGATGGCTATATCGCCACCAAATTGCTTCTGGAGCTGCCAGAGCCGCCCACCGCGATCTTCGCCGGCAACGATCGCCAGGCCGTGGGCGTCTACCAGGCACTCCACGAACTGGGAGTCAGGATACCTGGCGAAATGAGCGTGATTGGTTTCGATAATCTTCCCTATACCAAAATTATGAATCCTTCCCTGACGACAGTCCATGCTCCTCGCCTGGAACTCGGAAGAAATGCAGCTATGATGCTCCTGCACCTGATAAACAAGGAGCCGCTAGAGATGACGCGCGTAGTGTTGCCCACGCATTTTGTCGCGCGCCAATCCTGCCAGAAACTAACATCCTGATACCATTCGCGCTCCATTTTCGTGTTAAATGATGCTTAAAAAAGGATACACTACTCCTTGACAACTGCCCCTAAATTCACTATATTTGTAGAGAGATTGCCGATATTGATTTCGTAAAGTGTCGAAAAGAGGAACTGGCCACGTTGGCCCCTTCGATGTGTTCTCAGGTCAAAAGGCAAAAGGAGTTGTCATGGATGCACATCCTCCCGGTACTATGATGTACCGCAAAACGATCCCCCTCACCCGCAAAGTGGTTCAACGGCTGGCCGCAATGCTTATGCTCCTGGGTTGCATGATTGGACTCTTCGCAGCATTCCCGATCTTGACCCATTCTTCTCCCGCGTATGCCGCAAGTAGTATTCAAATCAATGCAGGTGGTCCCGCCGTCTCCCCCTTCAGTGCTGATACGGACTTTAGCGGAGGAGGGACTGCGACCACAACCAACACCATCGCTCTCACTGGTGTCACCAATCCAGCGCCTGAAAGCGTCTATCAATCCAATCGCGTTGGTAGCTCTTTTAGCTACACCATTCCCAACCTGACAGCCGGCGCCTCGTATACCGTCCGCCTGCACTTCGCCGAAAGCTACTGGACAGCCGCGGGCAAGCGCGTCTTTACTGTCAGCATCAACAATCAGGCGGTCCTGACGAAGTTTGATATTTTCGCCTCCGCTGGCGCAGTCAATCAAGCGGTGGTGGAGCAGTTCAGCGGGACGGCGAGCACGAGCGGTACCATCGCTATTCAGTTCACCGCTGTCGTTGACCAGGCGCAGGTCAACGGCATCGAGGTGCTGTCCGGCAGTTCGCCGACACCCACGCCAACGCCCGCGCCAGGAGGCCTGCAAATCAATGCTGGCGGTCCGGCAGTCGCGCCTTTCGTCGCGGATACGGACTTCAGCGGCGGCGCGACCGCGAGTACAGGCAACGCCATTGCCACCAGTGGCGTGACCAATCCCGCTCCCCAGGCCGTCTACCAGAGTAACCGCTACGGCAATTTTAGCTACGTGATACCCAATCTGACCGCGAACGCTACCTATACCGTGCGACTGCATTTCGCCGAAGCCTACTGGACGACTGCGGGACAGCGCGTCTTCAACGTCAGCATCAACGGCCAGTCGGCGCTGACGAACTTTGACATTGTGGCTGCCGCTGGCGGAGCCAATAAAGCAGTGGTGCAGCAAGTCAACGGAACCGCCAATGCCAGCGGCACGCTGACGATCCAATTCACATCAGTCAAGGACAACGCGCAGGTCAACGGCATCGAGGTGCTCAGCGGCGGTTCGACTTCGACCCCCACGCCAACACCCACTATTGTGCCGTCCCCAACTTCGACCCCCACCGGCAACTGGAACCTGGTCTGGAACGATAACTTCAGCGGCCCGGCCGGTAGCGCTCCTTCTTCCGCCAACTGGATCGAGGACACCGGCACCAGCGCCCCAGGTGGTCCCGCGAACTGGGGTACCGGCGAGGTCGAAACGATGAGCAACTCGACCAGCAACGTCTACCTCGACGGCAACAATCACCTGAACATCACCGCGATTAACACCAATGGCGCCTGGACATCGGGCCGTATCGAGACACAACGCAGCGACTTCGCGGCCCCGGCCGGCGGCATGATGCAGATTACCGCCTCGATCAAGCAGCCCAATCCCGCCAACGGCTTAGGCTACTGGCCAGCTTTCTGGACTCTGGGCGCGGCCAATCGTACCGGTCAGGCCTGGCCGGGCGTCGGCGAAACCGACATTATGGAAGATGTCAATGCGCGCAGTGAAACGGCCGCGACCCTGCATTGTGGCATCGCCCCTGGTGGCCCCTGCAACGAGTACAATGGCCTCGGCAGTGGCCTGGCCACCTGTTCAGGCTGCCAGAGCGGCTATCACACCTATTCGGAGATCATCGACCGCACCATCTCGGATGAGCAACTGCGCTTCTACCTCGACGGCCGGCAGATCTGGATCGTACACGAGAGCCAGGTTGGTGTGAGCACGTGGCAGGCGGCCATCGACCACGGGTTCTTCATCATCTTCGACCTCGCTATGGGCGGCTCGTTCCCCAACGCGGTGTGTAACTGCACCTCGCCCAGCAGCGCGACCTCTTCGGGCGGCACTATGAGCGTGGCTTCTGTTGCCGTCTACCAGACGACCGGTACCCCACCGACGCCGTTGACAACGCCGCCGGTACCCACCGGCTCAAGCGTGGTCTCCGTGACCGGCACGCAAGGCAACTGGCAATTGACCGTCAATGGCGCCCCCTACCAGGTCAAGGGTGTTACCTGGGGTCCGCCCACCACCGCCGCGCTGGCCCACATGCCCGACCTGCAATCAATGGGCGTGAATACCATTCGCACCTGGGGCACTGATGCCACCACCCAACCACTGCTCGACGCGGCCGCCTCCTACAACATCAAG
>JALYVR010000439.1 GCA_030853145.1 Chloroflexota bacterium
CGGCTCGGCCTCGGTATACTTCCCCTGATTTTTGTAGAGGCTTGCCAGATTGTTGAGACTGGTTGCCGTATCGAGATGGGTAGGTTCCAACACCTGTTTTCTTATTGCTAAAGCTTGTTGGTACAACGGCTCGGCCTGGGCATACTTCCCCTGATTTTTGTGGAGGCCCGCCAAATTGTCGAGGCTGGTTGCCGTAGCGGGATGGGTAGGTCCCAACACCTGTTCTCTTATTGCTAAAGCTTGTTGGTACAACGGCTCGGCTTCGGTATATCGTCCCTGGCTTTCATAGAGTCCTGCCAGATTGTTGAGACTGGTAGCAGTGTCGGGATGATTGACTCCCAACAACTGCTCGCGGATCTCAAGGGCGCACTGACACAAGGGTTGTGCTATGGCATACAAGGCATGAATATATAAGTAGAGACTCGTTCGATTGAATACACTCGCCGCCTCAACAAATGAAAGCGTATAGTCTTCTAGCAACGCATGGCATGCTTGTATTTGGTCGAGATACCGGAGGCATTGTGGCCAGGTAGTCAAATCTTGAGGATCTCTAGGAAACGCATCGTTAATAGCTCGAATCGCCCTTTCTGCCCAGTGTCGTTGCGTCTCTAATCCTATTTGATCTTTTTGCACCGCCTGCACGAGACGATGGATACTGAGCGCGTGATCTTCCACTAGACGCTTCACGAGAGAAAACTTGAGCAGTTCCTCAATCATCTGATGAAACGTGAAGAGATCAGCAGCAGCCTCCTGGAGGAAGAGAGGCCAATGAGCAGCACCATCTTTGATAAGTTCCTCTGGGATGCGATCAGGTGCCAGAAAGGCGCAGAGGTGAAGAAGTTCGGCTGCCGCAGGATTGGCCTGCTGGACCTTTTGAAACGAAAGCGACCACGTGGCTGCGACCGAGTCAGGATAGTTGATGACTTGCTCTCCGCGCCGGGCAAGCAGTGCTTTGCGATGGTTTTGATAGATTTTAAGGTAGTCAGTGAAGCTACATTTTGTTTCTTCAATGTAGGCTCCTGCTTGATCAAGAGCAAGCGGAAAGTGATCGAGAGCCACAACAATGTTTCCTGCCAGGTTGAACTCTTCATCGGAAGCCTGTTCAAAACGTTGTGCTCGACGAAGCAGCAGATGTGTGCCTTCAACGAACCCCATCGTTTCTACTTCGATGGAGGTCGCTAGCGAACCAACAGCATCAGCGCGTGTCGTGAGCAAAATGCTTCCATTACCTTGCTGGGAAAGATAGTTCCTCACCAAGGTAACGTCATCAGCGTTATCAAAGATAAGCAACCACTGCTCCCGACATTGTTCCATCCAGCGTATGATTGCTTTCACCAACTTCCATTGATCCGTTTCCCCTTTAGCCGGAAAGGCCGGTAGTAACTCCGCAAGTGCGACAAAACTGGTGACGAGCGCTTCTTCACTGGCAGCATTGACCCAAAGGGTATGGGTATACAGACCGCGTTCGCGAGAACGATAGGCATATTCAACAGCAATCTGTGTCTTACCAATTCCACCGAGTCCCTTCATGGCCTGTGGTTGTGTGAGAGTGGTTGTCCTATGCTCCTGTACCTTTGAGGAAAGCTGTTGCTCGAGTCGATTGAGGAGTTCGTCGCGTCCAGTAAAATGCGGATTGCGCCGATAGGGCACATTCCAAACACCCGAAAGCGTAGAGGAAGGAGGAAGGTGCTGGACATCATCAAGTGCTACCCTGATACTCTGAACAATATCAGCAAAGGCCGCATCGCGGTTGCTCCATTCAGTGATGGGCTTTCTATTCCCTGGTAGTGCCTTAAGTTTCCCAAACGGCGCGTGTTGCCAATCTACGGGGCGTAGCAGGATCGGAATAACTCGTGTGTCACCTGCCTCATATCGTTGCATCGCTCGTTGCATCTCGACACCATAACAATAGTCGGAAGCGAGAAAGTCGGGGCTAATCAGCAGCAAAATGAGTGACGCTGTATTCAAGTGTTGATCCAGTTCCATCTGCCAGTCGCTTCCAGCAAGGATTTTGCGTTTGTGCCAGGTTGTAATCTTTCCTTTGCGCTGGAGTACACTCAGGTGGTGTTCTAGTTGTTCCAGTAAAAGGGCATCCACATCGGCAAACGAGCAAAATACCTCAATAGGTGTAGGTGGTATACTCATACATCTTGTTTCCTCTTCGTTCAACAGGAATAAAGCGATCCAGAGAGAGTATAATATGTTTCTTTTCTGACTGCAAGTGCCTGATTTGCCTCTTTGGCGGCTATGCTTTCTGCTTAGAAGTTTATAGCTGAGTCTGAATAACCCTCGTTTTGGCTACTCCGCTATTCATTGAAATGTCTGTTCTACCACACAAACAATCAAATTTACGAGTCTGGCCCTTTCCTCCGCTCGCTATATCCACCCCCCATGAGGCGCACCCATCCTCCTTTCTGGATATAGAAATAATGTTCTATATATCGCTTGACATACGCGGAACCTCGTGGTACCATAGGTTGTGTTAGAACAAATGTTTAAAACTAAATACGATTTCCACTCTCCCCCTTCCTTCTCCTGCTCTCCCTCGAAATTGGCGGTCGGGTGCTCTCCCTCTCTCCCCCTCCCGACCGCCGTTGGGGCCGGCAAGTGTTTTTTTCTGCAAAACGCTTATCCACAAGTCCTATCCCTGAGCCTGTCAGATTGACGCACGTTGATATGCTATGTATCCTATCCTCTAGAGAGTATCAGCAACACATTGCGCTTTTGGGCCGCAAGCTCTATGCCTGTAGCGTCGAGTAATTTAGATATATGGATAGAGAGATATTTAGCGATAGCAAGGGTCAACCTTGTTCAGGAAAGATGCTATGCAGACACAACAAGTAGACCAGCTCATAGGGCAGATAGTGGGGGGGTACCGCGTCGAGCAATCGCTCAGTCGCGCGCGTTTGAGCGCCGTCTATCTTGCCCGGCAACCGCTGCAGAACCAGCCCGTTGCTCTCACTACATTCATCATTCCTGAGCAGTTTTCGGTGCGGGCGCGCAACCGTTTTATCGCGCGTTTCAACCAGGAGGCCACCGCGCTCACTGCGCTGAATCATCCGCATCTCTTGCCCATCTACAGCTATGGCGAACACCTTGGCTATCCCTACCTGGTCACGCCCTATGTAACAGAAGGTTCCCTGGCGAATGTGCTGAAACGACAGGGTCGTTGCACACCGGCGTACACACTGGAAGTGTTAGAGCAGGTCGCCGAGGTGCTGGACTATGTTCACGGCAAAGGTGTTGTGCATCGTGCCTTGAAGCCCTCCAATATCCTCCTGCGCGGCGATGAGCACAACCTGCAAGTGGCCGGATTCGGGCTGGTACGCATCCTGGAACTGCGCGATGTGGGCAAGAGCGACCATCCATACGCGCACCTGCTCAGCCTGGCGGGTACCTTCCTGGGCGCCCCCGAATACCTGGCGCCCGAAGCGGTGCAGGGCCAGCAGTTGGATGCGCGCGCCGATATCTACGCGCTTGGCATTATGATCTTTGAACTCTTAACCGGGAAGCCGCCTTTTAATGGGTCCGACCCGCTGGCGGTCGCGCAGCAGCATGTCCAGCAGCCGCTGCCCGCGTTGCAGCAACTCTGTCCTGCGGCGCCGGCCGCCATCGAGCAGGTGCTCGCCCAGGCCCTCGCGCGCGACCCGGCCCGGCGTTTCCAGCGCGCCGGCGACTTCGCAGCCGCCTACGGGCTGGCCGTGAGAGGTCGCAAGAAGGCCCCCGCTACCCAGGTTGCCCGGACGCAGGATTTCGATGTGGCGCCGTACGCCGACCTTGATGACGATGCGCTCGCCACATCGCCCGAAGCATGGCAGTTGAAACCGCCTATTGTCACCAGCCGCCTCCCCGCCGTGCCAGTAACCCCGGCGGCGCGCATGCCCGCTCCCGGCGCGACGAGGTATCTTGCTAACGATGATGGCGCTCAGGATACCTGGCAGTACCAGCCGTTCCAGGCGGCCGCTGTCACCGGGGGCCGCTTCGAGGCGGCCAGACCGACGAGCCAACTCCCGCGCGAAACAGATGAACTGGCTTCGGCCCCCAGATCCAGCGCGCCAAAAGCCTCCGCGCTGCCTCCGGTGATGGCCGATGATCCCGACCTGGATTCGTTCGCCTGGTGGTCGGGCGCGGCCCCTATGCGCAACAGAGGCGAAAGGCCAGAGGCGGTCCCGGCCAGGGTCGCGGAACCGCTGGAAAATCGCGAGACCAAGCGCCCCCTGGTGCTGCCGCCCATGGAGCAGCACAGCTACGCTGCCGACGTGCCCCAATCGCGAGTCATGCCTCCTATGCACCGGCGCGACAATAAGAAGAAGCGGCGCCAGGTCGTGGCCCTGCTGGCGACCGGGAGCATCGCCGTGCTGGCGACCGGCACATACGTGTTTGCCGGCAAGCGCGTGGAGCATATGCTGGGCGACCTGCTCCATCCACAGATGATGGCGCCCCAGGGCAATGTGCCAGCGCAGACCAATACAGGCACGGGTACCGGCGCTAACCCGCCCAAGGGCAAACCGGCGCATGGAGGCACAGTTGTCGGTTCAAAGAACCTGGCCGTGAACTCGTATAGCGACTTTACCAATCCAGCGGATGGCAAGGATAGCCTGCTTATCCATCTCCCCAATGGCAAGTTCGCCGCTTATGAGCGCGCCTGTACCCATGAAGGCGTAACCGTAAACTACGATTTAAACACGCATATGCTGGTCTGCCCCGCCCATGGCTCGATCTTCAACCCCGCCGATAACGGCGCCGTTGTCCAGGGACCTGCAGCCAGGCCAATCCCCCATGTGGCCATCCACGTTAACACCGATGGCACCATCACAACACCCTGATAGCGTGTTCACGCTGGGGCGTAGGTGAAATGAAACGTAGGGGCGCTCTCCAGACGTAGGGGCGCGGTTGACAAGCCCGCCTGTTCGCCGATGGCATCATGATCTCGTCGGCGAACAGGCGGGC
>JALYVR010000440.1 GCA_030853145.1 Chloroflexota bacterium
AGGGCCGGGTGCTTGCGCACATCGACATAGTCATGCACAAAGACGACCAGGTGTGGCAGGGGTGGCGGCGGCTCTGACTGCTGAGCATTTTGAGGCGCATTGGCCGCGCCTGGCTCCCCCTCATCCTTTGTGGCTCGCTGGCTCAGCTCTTCCAGCAGGAAATTGAGCAGTAGAATCGCCTCTTCCTGTCCTACGGCTACCAGGCGGTCTATCTTGGCGGTCCGCAAGGGAGCGGTATGAGGCAGGTCGCGCATCCAGTCCCAGTCACGCTTTTGAGATGCGGGATAAATGCTGAGAATGCGTACATCCTCCGGCGAATGATGGGTAGCGATCTGGCTGAAGAAGCTGCGTATGAAGTCCGCGACATCCTGGCGCGCGCCGGTGATACCCAGGGAGCGTATGTGTGGCAGCGAGATGCTGCAAGGGATATCGCTCACTGTGGAGAAGTCCCGTTCGAATTGCTGGATATCCGGCAGCAACGGTTCGGCGGACTCTATCTCCGGTATTTCCAGCTTGACAAAAAATGGCTGAGGGCCAGTGCCGACGCGGATCGCGAGGAAATCGGGGTCATCGGGACGACGCTCCCACAGATGCTTGCGTTCTTTGATACGCGCTTCCAGTTGATCGGAGCCGGGGTCTTTGAGCCAGGCGAACTGGCGCTGCTCCATGGCTTTGGACTCCAGTTCTTTGCGCAGCGCTTTCAACGCTTTCCTATATTGCCTCTCATCGGCTCGCTGCTTCTTCAGTACTACCCTGCCCTTTTGACGACTGGTCACCATGGCCATCAAGGGCGTCATAACAGAGAAAAGAACCATAGGCAAGAGGAAGACAAGCTGTTGAACATTGCCGTGATAGATAGCGGCATAGAGGGCGAAGAGGGCCCCCATCATGATTAACGGAAGAACGAGCGTCATTATCCCTGTTGCGGGAGGAATGGCCTCCTTTGCAGGTGGGATGGGAAACTTCAATGTTTCCGCTGTAGGAGTCAGCCAGATACGCGGCGGCCGGTTAAATGTTTCCTGTTCCTTGATAATAACCTGGGTTTCTGCTTGCTCCATCATTGTTTGTGCTTCTTCTCCATGCATACTGTCAAATGTAGTGTTCCCATCTCTAGTCTATCCCGGAGAACAAACACAAGAGCAACTCAACAGCGTTTACGTATGCTTACACCGAGATCAGGTCGAGGCTGGCCAGGCGAAAAATCATTACCTGGAGGCTAACCTGGTAGCGCTCTGCCAGCGTGCGAATTAACTCATCATCCTCGTAATCAAGGGAATGGCCTCGCAGGTCTTGTTCTAACATATTCTGGGGCGTTAAGAGTTCGGTCGCGAAGATACTGGCCTCGATATCCAGGGGATCGATTGCCAGGGAGGCGCTATCAGGATCATCGGCCGTTTGTGAACGCATATAAAATTGGCGATCGATATGCAGATCATTGCGGTTATGCAGTTCCAGATGTCCGAACTCATGCGCAATGGTGAAGCGCTGGCGCTGCTTCGAATGGCGCTTATTGACGCCGATAATGGGGCGCCCCTCTTCCCTGAAGATCAGGCCGGACAACTCGTCCTCAAAGCCGACGTAGCGGATCTGCGGGCCGCGCAGTTCGACGATCTGCTCTACCGGGATCGCTGGCTCATTTACCTGCGCGAGTTGCAGGAGTTTATGGGTCGTTTTCTGAATCTGGTCCGCTCTTTTATTGCGTGTCATAGTTTCCTCTGCTTTTGTGCATGGCTTCAGGGTCTGTGCAGGTGCCTGATCGTCTGATCTATAGACTATGTTCGACACATTGCCTGTTTTCTTTACTTTTGGCAGGGATTGCTATACTGAAAATGAGCAAGCACCCAGTGCTACCTCAATGCTGCGCGTGCGAAGGTACCGGCGAAACGTTTGCTGAGTTTCACCCTGGCGCAGCAGATCAACCACCTGGTGTTTTTAAAAGGAAGAGGGGTATGAAGCTGCATTTCCCCCACAATATGCGCGCGCGCGATCGCCTGACGCTGCAACCCAGATTCCTTCCCATCGCTATTATAGGTATCGCGGGCCTGACGCTGTTCCTGGTTGTCCTGGCAGGCTACGTGATCCATATCTCCGGATGGCTTGGCGCGCTTTTCACAGGTGTTGCGGGCTTGCTGCTTCTGGCGATGGCAGGTAGCCTGCAGCTCTGTTACCTCCTGCTACAGAGAATCGGGCATGAGTTGAAGCTGTTGACGAAGGCGCTAAGCAAATTTGGCGCGGGTAATCTGGCGGTGCGCGTGAAGAAACTGCGGCAGCCGGAGCTGGAGCGGGCGGGCGAGAGCTTCAACAGCATGGCCGGGGCGCTCCAGCAGCAGGTGACGGGGTTACAAGCAGAGCTAAGCGAGCTAAAAACGCACAGCGGGCGCGTCGAACAGGAATGTGAAGAGCTGCGCGCGATGCTAGATGCGACGGATACGGCTATGCTGCTTGTCTCGCCTGCCGGACATGCCCTGGCCAGCAATCGCCGCTTCAGCGACTTCTTTGAGGTTCCCACTGAAGAGATAGCGGGCCACGCGTTCCAGGATCTCTATGCTATGGTTGAGGGCCTTTTTGCTGATCCAGCCTCCATTCAAAAGCACCTCGCGCTCAGCGTCAGTGATCGCCAGCACACATTTTTTGAGACCATCGAGCAGACCGCTCCCCACAAACGCGAGCTAGCGCTCTCCTCTATCCCTACGTTCGGCGCGGAGCATGAGTACATAGGCCGGTACTATGCCTGGCGCGATGTGACGGATGAGCGCGAACTGGCGCGTCTGAAGTCCGCGTTTGTCGCACAGGCTGCTCACGCGCTACATATGCCACTTCAGCTTGTCAGGGACTACGCCGAGCTTCTGGAGGAGCAGATGCTGGGAGAACTCACCGCCTTGCAGCAGGAATGTATCAACAATGTAGAGAAAAATGCCACGCACCTTGCCGGCCTGATGACCAACCTGCTGGATCTCCTGCTCATCGAGTCGGGTACCCTTGAACTGCACCGGATCGTGTTCGATCCAAATACCCTGGTACAAGAACTGGCACAGCGCTTCCAGTCACAGGTTGACGCTCGTGGGCGCGTGCTGGCGCTGCACCTACTGCCGTCTTCTCTTGAGGTGCGGGCGGATGCTGAACGTCTCACGCAGGTGCTTACCATCCTGCTCTCTAATGCCCTGCGCTACACCCACGCCGGCGGACGCATCTCCATCGAGTTGCAAAGAGAGGGCGATGCTCTCCGTGTTGGAGTGCAGGATACGGGTATCGGTCTCTCGCCGGAAGAGCAGGCGCACATCTTTACGCCGTTTTACCAGGCGCGCCATCGTTTGCTGGACCAGGAAGGCGGCGGACTCAGCCTGGTTGTTGCCCGTGCGCTCGTGGAGATGCACGGGGGTACGATGCAGGTTGTCAGTGTACAGGGAGAAGGATCGGCCTTTAGCTTTACTCTCCCTATCGTTCAGACGACCAGCTATGCCGCGCATATGGGGCAGCAAGAGGAGCCGCCGACCGATGCCGTGGCGATTGTGAAGGGCATGTTCGGAGCGCGCGAAGGGTGCAGGCCAGCGGCGCCCATACATGAAATAGGGCTGGAGCGCAGGCGTTTGTAAAGCTCGCTCCTACCCACGACCCCCTCGTCATATGATACTTGAAAGGGGTGGTCAGTCCTTCTTCATCTCCTGAAGAGCAAGGGACGGCATTATTTCCGCAGCTGGCGCGAAAGCGCCTGTTTTTCTCCATTCTTATTGTAGCACCTTCTGCCTTACGGCGCACTGTCTCTTTGAACGATTTTTTTGGGCGTGCTTTCCCGTATACTCGAACTGAAGCGACATGACTCTGGTACATCTGTGGTGAAAGCTCTTCTTTGGTGAAAGCAAATCCCTCCTGTTGGTGCCCAAAAAGCACACGGTTCTCAGCAGAGGAGCGCATCCTTCACCAGGATGGTGCCAGACCCTATCTCTGAGCAAAAGGAGCCACAATGGCAGCAAGTAAAAAGTTGAGCTTTGGCATCAAAACGACCCAGCAGCGCACGACCTACGCGGATATGCTCCGCATCTGGCAGGAGGCCGAAAGCATCCCATCCATTGAGCACGCGTGGCTTTTCGACCACTTTATGCCTCAGAGCGGCGATTGTACCGATCCTTGCCTGGAAGGCTGGACGTTGCTAGCAGCATTCGCGGCTGTCACAAAACGCCTGCGCCTTGGCCTGACGGTGTCGAGCAACACCTATCGGCATCCGGCTGTGCTGGCCAATATGGCGGCCACAGTAGATATCATTTCAGGCGGTCGCCTGGACTTCGGCATCGGCGCGGGTATCGGTGAGGGCAACCACGAAACCGAGCACCACGCCTATGGGATGCCCCTCTACGCTCCCGGAGAACGAATCCGGCGGCTTGGCGAGGCGTGCGAGGTCATTCAACGGATGTGGACCGAAGCCGCGCCAAGTTTTGCAGGCACCTACTACCAGATCACAGACGCGTACTGCGAGCCAAAGCCCGTGCAGAAGCCGTATCCGCCCTTTGTGATTGGCGGGGATGGGGAGAAACTGCTGCGCATCGTTGCGCAGTACGCCGCGATTTGGAACTTTACCGGTGGAGGCGTGGAGCTTTTTCAGCAGAAAAACGCGATTCTTGAGAACCATTGTGCCGCCATTGGACGAGATCCGCACACCATTCTGCGCTCAACACAGGTCCGGGTCAACCCCGCAGACCTGGGGGAAGCCCGCAGCCGGCTCCACAGCTATGCCCAGGCTGGCATCACGCATCTCATCCTGAGTTTGCATGCGCCCTATCCAGCAGGCTTCGTTCACCGTCTCGATGAGGAGATCGTTCGACCGTTGAAAGCTGCATTTGAGGAATAAGTTCTAATTTACCTTATTCTTGTAAGAGAGGTGTTGGTGGGTGAGCA
>JALYVR010000441.1 GCA_030853145.1 Chloroflexota bacterium
GGCCTGGAGGGCGGCCCCGCCGGCGGGTAAGCCGCTCTCTACATCCAGATACGCCAGTGTTCAGAGATGTCGATGCCAGAGCTATCGGAAAGTTCTGGGCTGTTGGGCCACATGCTGGCGCCGGGGTCCAGTCCTTTGTAGGCGATAGCGATGGCGCCCGACCACGTTTCGTGCGCGGCCAGGGCATCCATCTCCGCGCGCGAAAAGAAGCGCGCGTCATCGATCTCGGCCAGGTTCGGGCGCAGGTCGCTGATGGGTGAGAGCAGCTTTGTGCGGAACATAAAGAAATAGTTATGCTCGCCATCAGCCAGCACCCATAGCCGCACGCCCAGCAGGCCCTCGACCTCCACGCGCAGATTCGTCTCCTCGAAGGCTTCGCGCACCGCCGCCTCGTCGGGCAACTCGCCCGCGTTGACGCGTCCCGCCGGCAGCAGATAGCGCCCCTTCGTCACCCCATAGATGTTGCGCACCAGCAACACGCGCGCATCATGAACAATGATGGCGCCGGCGCCAAGGCTGAGCGGCCGTCGCGGCAGGGGGCGCTCCGAGAGAAGATCGCCTGTATCACCCTGTGACATTCACTGTCCCTTTCCTTGTCATTTCGTGTACGGGTGCCGCTCTCCCGCGCCCTGGAAGTTCATGCCCTCTATAAGCCCCTCTAATTCCCCTTTGGGGTCGCGCATCATCAGTTCTGGCACGGCTTTGTGGGGGTCCAGGCCCTCGAAGAGCACGAGGCTGAGCTGGTGGGTGATAGGCATCTCGACGCTGTAGTGTGCGGCCAGGCGCAGCGCGGCCCTGGTGGTGGAAACACCTTCGGCGACGCTGCGGGTCGAGGCCAGGATGTCTGGGAGCTTTTCGCCGGCGGCCAGCCTGCGACCCAGTTGATGGTTGCGGCTCAACGTGCTGCCACAGGTAGCCATCAGATCGCCGATACCGGCCAGCCCGGCGAAGGTCAGGGGATGCGCGCCGGCGGCAATACCCAGGCGCGCGATCTCCGCCAGGCCACGCGTCATGAAGGCGGCTTTGGCGTTCTCGCCGTACCCTATGCCATCGTTGATGCCCGCGCCAATGGCGATGATGTTCTTGAGCGCGCCCCCTAGCTCGATACCCACTATGTCATGCGCGGTATACACGCGAAAACTTGAGGTCGTGAGCGTATCCTGCACGCCCAGCGCCACGCTCTCTTCGTGCGCGGCCACCACCGCCGCCGTCGGCTTGCCCTCCGCGATCTCGCGCGCGAGGTTGGGACCTGAGATCGCGGCGATGCGCGGACCCGCCCCCGGCAATTCGTCGGCGATGATCTCGGTCATGCGCTTGAGCGTGTCTATCTCAATGCCCTTGCTGGCGCTCACCAGCACGGTCTCCCGATCAACGTAGGGCGCGAGCAGGCGGATATTTTCGCGCATGCGCTGCGAGGGCGTCACCAGGATGAGCATGGAGGTGTGCTTGACGGCCTGGGCGATATCGGAGGTGACCCGCAGCGCCGCTGGAAAGGGAAACCCCGGCAGGAAGAGCCTGTTCTCGCGCTGCTGCTGCATCTCCTCGGCCCGCTCAGGTTGATGCTCCCACAACTTTGTCTCGACGCCCTTGTTCGCCAACAACAGGGCCAGGGTGGTGCCCCAGGCGCCGCTCCCAATGATCGCAACCGGTAACATCGTTGTCTCTCCTTATGCGTTTTTTATTTTTGCCTACTCCGCCGGACTCCGGTGCTGTGTCTGCGGCTTCTCCGATACTTCTTCGTACACGGACGGCTTCAGCACGCCGATATAGGGCAGATTGCGATAGTGTTGCGCATAGTCCAGGCCATAGCCCACCACGAACTGGTCGGGGATGTGGAAGCCGACGTAGTCCAGTTCGACGGGCTTCACGCGGTCGCGTCCCTTATCTAGCAGCGCGCACACGCGCAGGCTGAGCGGGCGGCGCTGCCGCAGGACATCCAGCATATAGTGCAGGGTCAGCCCGCTATCGATGATATCCTCGACTACCAGCACGTGTTTCTGATCGATCGGCCCCTCCAGGTCCTTGAGAATGCGCACGACACCGCTGGAATGGCTGGCGTTACCATAGCTGGAGACGGCCATATAATCGATCTCCAGCGGTATCTTGATGGCCCGCGCCAGGTCCGCCATGAAGGGGATAGCCCCCTTTAAGATACCCAGAAGCAACAGATTTTTATCCTGGTAGTCGCGGGAAATCTGTTTGCCAAGCTCACGGGTCTTGGCATAGATCTCTTCCTCAGACACCAGCGTTTTGTCAATATCTTCGTGCATATCCAACATGTCCACCTCGTCTTGTTTTATGCAAAATATTCTACAGACAATCGTACCACGCGCTGCGTTGTGGCGGTGAGGCGCACTCTATCGTCCAGGCAGAGGCCCGCGACCCATAGACAATGCGCTGCCGAAAAAAATAGTGGAATGGACCCACGTTCAGCGCGCGGGATATGTTTGTCCACCAGCAGGTCCTGCACCTTTTTTTCGCCCGTCATCCCCAACGGCCGAAGACGATCGCCAGGTCGTCGTGTACGCACGCGCAAAGGTGTACTAGCCGCATCGCCATCTACATATACAGCAAGACGAGTAGCTGGCAGTAATCGCCACACAGCATCCCAATCCTGACGCGTCAGCGCCCGCCGCACCTCCACCTCCAGTTCCAGCGGCAACGGCTCCGCCCTGGCCCGCCAGCGCGTCCCCGGCACCCCGACCTGCCCCGGAACTGGCAACATAACCTCATCCAGATCCCCGGCATTTCGTGTAGGGGCGCCGCTGGCCTGCGCCCTATCGCCCCGCGCCGCGTTCTCCTGCCCCCTGTCCTCCTGCGCCCGGCTGGCCTGTGCCGCGCTCTCCTGCCCAACAGGCGTGGGCGCAATTAATCGCGTCCCTACGGTGAAGATAAGGCGATCCACATGACGCACAACGCGCAGTCCACGGGGCAGGTCAAGCCCGATGCCGTCTGCGGGCGTGAATGGGCGAGACACAAGCTGCTCGATCAGCGCGTAGTGGCGCAGCTCAAGGCCCGATTGTCCACCGGACAGGCGGGCGCTGACGCGGCGCAGCAGGTGACGCTGGATGCTTAGAGGCAGCGCTTTGAGTGCATCAAGGTGCAGGGCGATGATGTCGTCCTGCTCCAGGAACAGAACTGTGGGGAGGCAGGCATCAACCTGGGCCTCTATCCATGCCAGGTCGCTGCGCAAGACTTCGGCGTTGCGCAGCAGCGTCTCGCGTATGCCAGGGTTCAACGAGGCCAGCAGGGGCAGGAGTTCATGGCGAATACGGTTGCGCGTGAAGCGGGGATCGGCATTGCTGGCGTCTTCCAGCGGAACGATGCCGTGCGCGCGGCAGTAGGCCACGGTCTCGGCGTGCGTGACTTGCAGCAGCGGGCGCACGATATCTTGCTGGTGCGGCGCCATGCCGACCATGCCCGCCAGCCCACCACCGCGCAGCCAGTGCAGCAGCAGCGTCTCCACCTGGTCATCGGCGTGGTGCGCCACGGCGATGTGCTGACCACGCGCGCTGGTGCGCAGGAAGCGATAGCGCGCCTCGCGCGCGGCATCCTCCAGCGAGCGCCGCTCCCGGAGCGCCAGCGCCGGTACGTCCTCTTCACCGATGATCACAGGCAGCCCCCAGGCACGCGCCAGTTGGGCCACCACTTCCGCCTCGCGCGCACTCTCCAGCGCGCGCAGCTTGTGATTGAGGTGCGCCACGCGCAGACTGACACCCGCGTAACGTTTGCCAGGCTCAGGGCCACAGAGCCGGCGCAGCAGGTGCAGCAGGCATAGCGAGTCGGCCCCGCCGGAGACCGCAACCAGCACCTCGCCGCTCTCAGGCAAGAGGCGATACTGCTCAATATAGGCTGTAACATGCTCTAGCATATTGATGACCAATGTGATAGGATATAAGCAAATTATACACTGACTCTGCGCTCGTTGCTGTGCGCATGGGCGTTGTTTTACTTACTATAATGCAGGGAATAGTCAATGGCAATCCAGAAAATCATCACCTCTGAGAATCCTATCCTGCGCCAGAAGGCCAAGAAGGTCCATCGCTTCGACGCGTCCTTGAAAAAGCTGGTCAATGACATGTTCGAGACCATGCATGCCGCGCATGGTGTGGGGCTGGCGGCCCCGCAGCTCGCGCTCTCCATCCGCCTCTTCGTCGCGGAATTCGACGAGGACAAGGTGGCGATCTTCAATCCTGAGATCGTGAAGACCGAAGGGGAACTCCTGGGAACCGAGGGCTGCTTGAGTATTCCGGGCTACGTGGGCGATAATATCCGGCGCGCGGAAAAGGTAGTTGTGAAGGGCCTTAACGTCACCGGGAAGCCCATCAAAGTCACCGGCGAGGGCTGGTTCGCGCGCGTCTTGCAGCACGAGATCGATCATCTGGATGGCATCCTTTTCCTTGACCGCCTTGACCGCCCCGAGGACCTGCGCGAGGTGCTCGATGGCGAAATAGAAGAACCTGAGCCCGAGGCGATCATCGGCGAGTAGCCGCGACCCGGCTTGCCGCGTCCGGGTGAGGCCTCCACGGATGCGGCAAGCCGAATCCCTACGCGGGACGGGGTCTTCCCACCTGTCAAATGAACTGTGTCAAAGTAGTAGTGGGCATATAAATATTTGGAGGCGCCATGATGAGTCGATTCCTTGATGCCCTGGCCCAACGTGTATTGATCTACGATGGGGCCATGGGCACTTCTATACAGGCATACCAACCGAGCACCGAGGATTACGGCGGGCCGAGCACCGAGGGCTGCAATGAATACCTGGTACTCACCAAACCAGCGCTCATCGAGGAGATCCACACGGGCTTTCTTGAGGCCGGCTGCGATGTGCTGGAGTGCGATTCGTTCACAGCCAGTCGCTTGAAGCTCGATGAATACGGCCTGGGG
>JALYVR010000442.1 GCA_030853145.1 Chloroflexota bacterium
CTCGAATGTAATGGGATCAGCAATCCAACCAACGGCCCAGGCATACCGAATATGCGAGCGTTGCATATAGCTGATGATCGGACCAAGGTCCGTTGGGTTTTCCCCCACGCAGCCGCTTGCCTGGAAGGTATAGTTCGGGCTGGCCTGTACATACGCCACGCCTTGGGCAAGGAAATAGACGACTATCATCAGTATCAGACCGATCTGAAAGACACGTAACCGCGGTGAGTTCTGCACCATTGGCCGGAGAGCGCTCTCTCTCCCTTCGTTCCCTTGAACGTGCGTCTGCTGCTTCTCCTGCAAGAGTATCAGAGGCACAATGACAACGGCAGCCACAATAAACGGAATCGCCACAACTAATGGCACAGTATAGCGACCTATCACATCCCAGGGGCCGCAACCAGCGAGCAACGCCAGTACAGAGATAGAGGCCAGGCAGAATATAGCAGAGGCGCAGAGCACGAAAAGCAAAGGCAGCAGGGTAAGTTGGCGAATGCGCAGAAAGAGGGTGTGAGAACTAGAAAGAGAGAGCACGATCCCCGCGACACTGACCATGAGGCACGCTGCAACCACAACGAATCCCACTGTTACAATCTGTGGATGAGCAGTGGTGACATCCGGCTGCGTTGGTAAAGCTCCGCCCAGGGCGCGAGGTGCGAGGCAGGTTGCGTACAGGTTACCTACCTGAATGAGTGTCTGGAGATGGGAAGAAGATGGGGAGCCACCAGTCCGGAAAATGTAGGTGATATTCGCCCAATGATGGCGGGCTCCCCAGAAGAGGCCGGGGGCAAAACCAAGCAGGGCCGCGGGAACAGCGCTGGTACTGAGCAGAGCCTCTTGCAACAGATTGAGCGGAGAGTGAGAGTCCGTGTGCCGGAAGCGTTTCAGCAGTTCGCTAAGAAAATAGCCGCTGATCCAGAGCGCAATGGTCGCATACGCATACATGACCAACGGATCTATCCAGAGTCCCACACCAGCGAGAAAGCCCAGCCCGCTCCAACGCCACGCAAGTTCACGCCGCGCTGCCCGCTCGTGCCAGCGCTGTGTCAGGCGAAACGCGCAGAACAAAAGCCAGAGCATTACCGTAAAAACTTCAACATAGCCCCCCGTCACCCGCATCTCTTCAACGAGATCGTAGAGGGGGGCAAAGGCAGCTATAAGCGTGGCAATGAGTAGAAAGAGCGTTTTCGTCCTGGCTGACAGGAGTGCGGCGTCGGCCAGGGCTGCGGAAAAACGCCACGTGAGGGAGACGATAAGCAGAGATATCAGCAGCGGCTCAATACGCATGGCCCACACGGCAGGGCCAGTAAAAAGAAAAAGAAAAGCAATGATATACGCTTGCAAACTCCCCATATACGGCTGAGAATAGTAATACACAGGGAATTGGCCCCGTACAATGTTTTCAGCCTGGAGGCCTACAACGGCTTCATCGCCCGCGATTACACCCTGTGTATGAACAATCAACCATAGACGTACGAGTAGCGCCACGAGAAAACAGGCCCACACAGGGGAGGCTACACCTCTCAACCAGGGATGTCCGTTGGCAAATGATCTTGAAATGCAGCGGTCTTTTTCAGATGGCAGAATCGGTTCTGCGATGGTATTGCTCATGATAGCCCTTCTTGAAAACGCCTGAAATATGCGAGAATCTATAGTATCAACAGAAGCGCTAGAAAGCAAGCACGGCGCTGTAGACTCTTTAGCCCAGGCTATTTAACATGCATTAGCTCCGCTGTTCAGAGGCGCAGCCAGTTCCGGTGAGCGGCATAGCGCGCCCGTTTGTCCAGTAGGTTTGGGCCAGGGCCAGGAAGGCTTGAGCATCATGAGGGGTGGCAAAAGCACGACGGGGGACAGCATGAGCAATCCGTCGGCTTGACAGACGGATAAAGTAGAGACCATACGTATCAGTCGTGATCGTTTCGATGGCGCCCCAGGAGACCAGGGAGTCTACCTGGTTGGTCCGATGCCGCAGGCCTTCTGGGCTGATGGTGATGATGTGTTCTCCTTGCAGTTCCGGATTGCGGTTGGAACGTGAGCGGATGCGCCATCTGAGGAAGACGACAAGCAGGAAAAGCACAAGAAGGAAAGAGATGACCAAGAGAAGGTTCGTGAGGACTTCGGACGGCGGGCTTAGCAACACATAAACGATCAGCAGACCGCTGACGACTACAAGGCTGATACCCGTTGACACCAGGGTGCGAGTGCGCGAGAAATTATATTTTGTCAAGTTCCAAAGATCCTGACCTGTGAGAAAGAAGCGAACTTCCATGATTGCCTCACTTTATAATGCCATATTGCGCTTTGAGCAGCAGGATGCGCGCGACGGATTGGTTCACCTGGTCCATCGTCAATTGACCGCGCTGGAGCGCCTGTTTGAGGGCCGCATCCACACCGGCTACCTGCTGGGGGGTGAATGGCCCCTCAACGAGGTCGTTGCCTGCGACAATCGACAGCACAGCGGCCTGGCTCAAGCTCCACTTCTGGCTGATGCCAGCCATGTAGAGGCCATCGGTGATCACCACGCCATCGTAGCCAAGCTGCTTTCGCAGGATACCGGTGATGGCTTTGGGGGAAAGTTCGGCGGGCAGCGTGGGATCGATGGCGGGCATCAATACATCGGTAGACATAATCATAGCGGGGTGGTCTTTCTGAATCATGAGCTTGTAAGGCGCCAGGTCGATGTTTTGGAGTTGCGTCAGGCTACGGTTGACTGTGGGCAAGCCGAAGTGGGGATCGGAGGTGACCGCGCCCAGGCCGGGAAAATGCTTGAGGCAGGCCGCAACCTGGTTCTCTTGCAACCCCTGGAGAAAGGCCCCGGCGTAGGTCGCGACCGTCTGCGGGTTGTTGCCGAACATGCGTGTTTCCAGAATAGCCGGGGTGACGGTATGCACATCCACGACGGGGGCCAGGTCGGCATTGATGCCCAGTTCCCGCATCCACCGGGCAGCCTGCGCGCCCTGGGCATAGGCGACATGGGGGTTGCCGGTGGCCGCCATGGCCTGCGCGGAAGGCAGGGGGCCGTGGAATTTGGCCAGGCGATTGACCAGCCCGCCCTCCTGGTCGGTGGCGATCAACAGGGGGATCCTGGCATCGCGGTTCGCCTGACGCGAGAAATCTGCCACGTTGTTCATCTGATCATTGGGGGCATCAAAATTATGGTTACTTTGCTGGTACATGAAGCCACCCACATGCAAGGTGGAGATCATCGTTTGCAGGCCGCTGCTCTGATAGCTGTTCCCCAGGTACTCGACGACAATAAGCTGGCCCATTTTCTGGTCAAGCGACATGCCGGCCACGATCTGCTGCACTTTGGCGACGGTGTCGCGGTTCAGGCTCTCGACGGTGACGCCATTCATGTCGAGTTTTGGTATGGCTGGGCTTGTGGTCGCGCCTGGTGTCACGGCTGTGGGAGTCGGCACTGCGGGATCGCTGGCAAATGGATTCGCGCAGCCGGAGAGGCAGAGCACCATGAAGCATATCACCACGCTAAAAGCGGTAGAGATGGTAGTAAGGCCCCGCCTGTTCGTGTGTTGTAGCGGCATCATAGACTCCCCCACACTCCTGTGTGTCCATTAAATGGAAGAATGTAAATATTTATTGCACAAGCGCCATAAGAGAAACGTTCATGACTATCCCAGGGTAACACAACGACCGCGACCCTCACGCTGCATATTACCTATTTCTGGTACTTCAGATTACCTATGTAACCGCTCCTCGTAGCAAATATGGAGGGCGTATTTGCGTATATCTATAGCTAAAGGTTGCATTTCGTTGCACAAGAGAGTATACTAGAAGTGTTGGGTAGCAACGGAGCAAAGGAGAAGCTAACCCCCTATGAGATCGAACCGCAACGAGACGCGCAAACGTTTCCACTGTCCTACTTTCTCTATTGTCCCGCGTATGATCGATGTGTTTGTTGCCCTTCAAGGACAGAAGCCGGAGGCTGTCCCGTTCAACGTTTCCTCTGCAAGCAACTGCTGTTGATTTGCTCCGTTGCTGCCCGACATCCACCCAGCAGGTCCTCCCGCACTTAACGTGCTCAGCGACGAAAAATCGTACACGTTGCGCATCCCGCCGGCAAAACGATATGTCACGCTATTTACCATCCGTTTCAGTCAATATTGACGACCTTTATTTACAAGCCAGCACCAATGGTTAGTAGGCTATGTTCTTCTCGTATTGTTTGAGCTTGTGATCGCAATGCTGCTGCCTCGACATCTCGATTTCTCCGATGAAGGAGTTCGGCATAGCTCTCTAAGGTCGCTGCATTCTCAGGGTGAATGCTTCCCCAGGCTTCTTCAAACATGGTGAGCACGCGTTGATAGAGGAACTCTGCTTCAGCCCATCTTCGTTGGACCTTGTAGATATCTGCCATCGTTTTCATGATCATGGCTGTTTCAGGATGGTTCTCTCCACAGACGTGCTCGCTGATGTGAAGGGCCTTCTGGCAATGCTGCTGCGCCTGCCGTATATCATCTTGAACCAGGGAGAGTTGTGCCCAGATATGGAAGGTTCGTGCGGCAAAGGGATGATTCAATCCCGTCGTCTGTTCAAATATTCCCTTCGCATGGCCCAGGAGTTCTTCGGCCCTGCTATATTCACCCTCGCTTAGCGCAAGCTGCGCCAGGGCGTTGATATTATCCGCCCGAATGGGGTGATTCTCTCCCAGGATCTCCACAAGGAGTGTTTGTTCTTTTTCTAACAAGTCTCGCGCCTTTTCATGCTGATTTTTGATCAGCCAGAGGAGAGCGAACCAATGGAGATAGGGACCTTTGAAGAGGTGTGGGGTGAGCATCGCATACTGCTCCCAGATCACCCCCGACTGCTCAAAAAACATTTCGGCTTGTTGATAATGTCCTTGTATAGTGTGCAGTTGCCCTAAC
>JALYVR010000443.1 GCA_030853145.1 Chloroflexota bacterium
GCCTATAACATCTTTGTAAACATTCGCCTGCACAGGTTGTTGGATGTAGCAGCGCTTGAGCGGAGTCTGAACGCGCTGGTAGAGCGACATGAAGCCTTGCGCACGACCTTTGCCATGAGCGAAGGGCAGCTTCTACAGGTGATAGCCCCTGACCTGAACATAGCGCTCTCCTGCCAGGATCTGCGTCCACTGGCTGTCTCCCAACGGGAAACGGAGGCCCTGCGCCTGGCCAACGAGGAATTCCAGCGCCCCTTCGACCTGACGCTCGGCCCACTCGTGCGCGTGAGTGTGCTGCACCTGGACGAGCGTGATCATCTGCTGCTGCTCACTATGCACCACAGCATCTCCGATGGTTGGTCCCTTGGTCTCCTCGTGCAAGAACTAGTGGCCCTGTATGAGGCATACTCAACCGGTCAACCCTCACCGCTGGCCGCTTTACCACTCCAATTCGGCGATTTTGCGGTCTGGCAACAGGAATGGGTGCAAGGGCCTATGCTCACGGAGCACCTTGCCTACTGGAAAAATAGCCTGGCAGGAGCCCCTACAATGCTGGAATTGCCTGTAGACCGACCACGCCTGGTCGAACTGGCCAGGCGCGGCGCGCAGCATACCTTCAAGCTATCCAGGGAACTGACTACAGCGCTCAAGGCGCTCAGCGTTCAAGAGCATGTCACACTCTATATGACTCTGGTCGGGGCTTTCCAGGCTCTGCTCCAACGCTACACCGGTCAAAACGACCTGCTGCTCGGCACTACCAGCGCCGGGCGGACCAGGACAGAAACCGCGCAAATGGTGGGCTACTTTACCAATACACTGGTGTTGCGAGCTGACCTGGCCGGTGATCCGAGCATACGCGACCTGCTTGGACGGGTGCGCGAAGCGACCTTGAACGCGCAGGCGCACCAGGAAGTGCCATTTGACATCCTGGTGCGGGAGTTCCAGCCTGATCGCGCATCCGGGCAGAGTCCACTCTTTCAGGTCTTCCTGACTATGGATACGCCACTGCCGCACCTTTCACAGGATTGGGATGTCACACAACTCGATCTTGAGACCGGAGCGGCGAAATTTGATATCTCACTTGACCTCTCTGAACGCTTAGGAAGTCTGGTTGGTCATCTGGAATATAACGCTGATCTCTTCAACGCCTCCACGATTGAACACATGGCAGAGCATTGGGAACTTCTGCTCCAGGCTATGGTCCATGACCCCGCTCAACGCCTGAATAGCATTCCGCTCCTGACGGAGAGAGAACGCGCGCGCATCCTATTTGAGTGGAATAGTACCCGGACATCGTACCCGCGAGAGCAGAGCATCACCCGGCTTTTCACTGAGCAAGTGGAACGCACGCCGGACGCCTGTGCCGCTCTATGCGAGGAAAGCGCTCAGACGTATCGAGAGCTGAATGCGCGCGCTAATCAACTCGCACACTACCTCCGAAGGGGCGGATTCCAGCCGGGTGCGCGGGCTGGCATCTTTATCGGACGCTCACTCGATATGCTGGCCGGCCTGCTTGGTATACTCAAGGCGGGAGGAGTCTACGTACCGCTGGACCCGACCTACCCGCGGGAGCGCCTCGCCTTCATGCTAGAAGACGCGCAGGTCGCAGCCCTGGTTACCCGGCAACACCTGGCCGAGAGACTCCCCCAGCACACCGCTAGCACGATCTGCCTGGATCGCGATTGGCCGGCCATCGCTCTGGAGAGCCAGGAGAATCCCGCGGATTTCGTCAGTGGCGAAGATAGCGCTTACATGATTTATACGTCTGGTTCGACTGGCAGACCCAAGGGAGTTCTCGGCACCCACCGCGCCAGCCTTAATCGTTTCAACTGGATGTGGAAGACGTATCCGTTCACAGCAGGCGAGGTTTGCTGTCAGAAAACAACCTTGAGTTTTGTGGATGCGGTCTGGGAGATCTTCGGACCGTTGCTCCAGGGGATACCGCTCGTCATTATTCCTGACCCGGTTGTGAAAGACCCGGCACGTTTCCTGCAAACCCTGGCGCGACATAGGGTGACGCGCATTGTCCTGGTGCCTTCGCTCTTGCGCGCTTTGTTGGAGAGTGGAGGCGATCTGCGCCAGCAATTACCCGCCTTGAAGTACTGGGTGAGTAGCGGTGAAGCGCTCCCCCTGGAACTGGCTCAACGCTTTCAACAGCACGCGCCACAGGGCAGCAGGCTCATCAATCTGTACGGCTCCTCAGAAGTTGCGGCTGATGTCAGTTACTATGAGATCAAGGCAGGCCAGCTTCTCAGCAGCGTGCCGATTGGCAAGCCGATTGATAATACCCAGATTTATCTTTTAGACCAGGCCATGCAGCTGGTACCCATCGGCGTGACGGGAGAATTGTATATCGGCGGAGACGGCCTGGCGCGGGGCTACTTCAATCGGCCAGAGTTAACGCTGGCAAGATTTGTGCCCAACCCGTTTAGCAGAGAGCCTGGGGCGCGTTTGTATAGGACGGGGGATCGGGCACGCTACCTGCCGGATGGAAACCTGGAGTACCTGGGCCGTTTCGATCACCAGGTGAAGCTGCGCGGCATGCGAATCGAGCTGGGCGAGATTGAGACGGCGCTGAGCCAGCATCCGGCGGTGAGCGAGGCAGCGGTCGCGCTGCGCGAAGACAGACCCGGCGACCAGCGCCTGATCGCCTACGTTGTTCGTCAATCGGGAGAGGAGACCGCTACCAGTGATTTGCAACGGTATCTCAGCCTGCACCTACCAGGCTATATGGTTCCAGGCGTGTTTGTCTTGCTCGATGCGCTCCCACTCACGCCCAATGGCAAAGTGAATCGACGCGTTTTGCCCACCCCTGATTACCAGGACAGCACCAGAGAAACGACATATGTCGCGCCGCAACTGACGATTCATTACCAGCTCGTCCAAATCTGGGAAGAGTTGCTCACTGTGCGCCCCATCGGCATTCGTGACGACTTTTTTGCTCTGGGTGGACACTCGCTGCTGGCAGCCCGCTTGATGGCGCGGATCGCGGAAGTTTGCGGTAAAGTTCTTCCGCTCTCGCTACTTTTCAAAAGTGCCACCATCGAAGGCCTGGCGCAGGCCCTACAAGAAGAGAGCCAGGTCCAGACGCGCACCCTGATAACCCCTGTCCAGGCCAGCGGCACTCAACGACCTTTCTTCTTTTTGCACGGCGATTGGAACGGTAAGGCTTTCTATTGTCTGAAAGTATCGCATGAACTGGGAGAGCAGCGGCCATTCTACCTGCTGGAACCCTATCGCTATGAGGGTCTGGAGGCCCTTCCCTCGCTTGAACAGGTCGCGGCAGCTCACATTGAGGCGATGCGCAGTGTGCAGCCCAACGGTCCCTACCTGCTTGGCGGATGGTGCAATGGGGCAATGGTCGCCTATGAAATGGCCCAACAGCTCCAGGCGGCCCATCAGGAAGTCGCTCTGCTGGTCTTGATGGACCCTGGCACCTCTTCGCCGTTCAGCAATCTTCTGCGCCGCGTCATTCGCGGAAGCAGTTACCTTATCAAACAAAAGCAGGGCCGGCCAGACATGCTCTTCTTGCGCCTGCTACATATCTACGAGTATGTACGTTTATGGAACTATCGTAAGAGGCTGGCGGCCCAGGCAAACATCGAGAGGCCGCCAGAGGAAGAGGAAAGCGCTCATCCTAACTTCGCCTCCCTCTTCCCGCCGGCTGAAAACCTGCGCGATAACTACATGGCCATCTTTAACTGGCTCGCATCCGGCTACCAGGTGCGCCCCTACCAGGGAAACATCGCGGTTTTCTGGGCGGAAGAAGATAATCGTGGGAGGCGGAAAACCTGGGAACGTCTGCTGGCCGAACAGCAAGAGATGAAAATCTGCTTTATCCCCGGTACCCATATGACCAGCCGGACCAGGCACGTCCACGTGCTGGGCGAGCATTTGCGTGCGTGCCTTGATGAAGCGGAATAGAGGGTCATATTTTTGGCCCGCATTTGAACCTCTACGGTACAGCCCCATTAAAGGGTGAACGTGCTCAAAGGGATTTTCCGAGGCCGTCCACGTGGACGCTTGGGCACATTGGGGTCAGGCAATGGCTTGGTACGTGGACGGCCTCGTCGCTTGGGCTCGACCCAAGGCGCAGGAGCGACCTTGAACCGTAACAATTCAGAGATACTCCAGAGATGGTCGGTCAGACCACTCGCCATCGCTGGCGTCTGCTCTGCTCTCGTTGCTCGTTTGCTGAGTGCTTGATGGAAACAGCAAAAGTTGTAGGTAGGCCCATTTCCACGTTGATAGCACGAAGGGCAAGATAGTTATATTGTAAATCCCAGAATTAAACTGGTGAGGGTAGTATAATTATCCTGGTCAAAACAGTGACATACGTTTCTGGAGATAGTGAGCTTGTTTGGCCTGTAAAGCGCGATGAGCCGCAAACGCACGAAGATAAGAAAACTAAAAGCCACCAGGATAATTAGTGTATTTTTCACCGGTTTAATTCTGGGATTTACAGGCTTGATTGGAAACTTCTGGCCTCTTGCCCTATGATTATAAAGAAACGTGGTCGAGTGACGAAACACCTTCTCATCCGTTAGTGCCTTTTGCCACAGAACCAACAAAGATTTGCCAGCAATAGGTCATACCATTGTTGATTTGCATCTTGCATTGGAGAGACTTTATGAACAACTGGACGGTGAACGATATACCCGACTTGCATGGACGTGTCGCGCTGGTTACAGGTGCGAATAGTGGGCTTGGTTTGGAGACGACGCGAGCGTTGGCTACTCATGGAGCGCATGTGATTATGGCTGTTCGTACCCTTGACAAGGGACGTCGAGCTGAGGCTGAGATCAAGCAGGCGGTACCCGGTGCTTCAATTGAGGTCGTTTCATTGGATCTGGCTTCATTGGCTTCTATACGTGAATGTGCCACG
>JALYVR010000444.1:0-2400 GCA_030853145.1 Chloroflexota bacterium
AGCTTATCTACCAGGTGGTTGACGACGAAGCCAGCCAGGGCAACCCCGCCGTCGGGCTGGCAGACCTGCCGCGCCTGCTCTACACCTATGGTGTGCGCCTGAACCTCATCGAGCGCGAGCGGCGCGACCGCGAGCGCGAAGACCGCATCCGTACAGAGACATGGCCTATCCTGGCTGAATTCGCGCGCGGCGGTAACCGGCGCCTCTCCCTCGAAGGCCTTGGCCTGATCCGCGTCAACTATCATCGCCTGTACGATGCCCTGGCCGCCGACGAGGACGCTCTAACCTTCGCCCAGGAGCAGCGTCTCTCCCTCGACGAACTCTACGCCCTGGCCGCCACCATCCTCGACGAGATGCGCACGCGCCGCGCCCTGGACCATCCCCTGCTTACCAGCCCCATCCAGTTCCGCGACGAGACCGTCGAAGGCTTCGACCGCGACCTGCGCCCCATCGGCTACGGCGAGCACACGCTCCGCAAAGGCCACGCCTACAAAATCCTGCCGCTGGCCAACAGGCGAGGCAGTCCGGGGCAGTTGCAGGTCTACCTCAAGAAGGTGCTGCGGCTGGCCGACAATGCGAAGGCCGTCGACCCGGTGCGCGAGCTTGTACATATCCTTGAGCACCTGGGCTATCTCCAACGAACCACCATCGGCAAAGCTGGAGACAACACAGAGGCCCTCATGGTAGACCACCAGCGCATAGAACTGGCCCCTGTGCGCGCCGGCGAGGGCTACGAGTGCAACGCCTGCCGCCGCGTCTATGCGCATACTGTGTGCGCCATCTGTCCCGCCATGCACTGCGCGGGCAGTCTGCAACCGCTGCGCCCAAAGCAAGAGAACTACTACGTCCACAGCTATCTCGAACGGCAACTTGTGCGCCTGAAGCCTCACGAGCACAGTGGCCAGCTTGATGGCAAGACGCGCGAGAAATACGAAGAGGAGTTCAGGGAGGGCACGACGAACATCCTCGTCTGCACGCCCACCATGGAGCTCGGCGTCGATATTGGCGACCTGCCCACCGTCATGATGCGCAACATCCCGCCCAATCCCGCCAACTATGCCCAGCGCAGCGGGCGCGCGGGCCGCGCCGAGCGCATCGCGCTCATCGGGGCATTTGCGCAGAACCGCGGCCATGATAGCTATTATTACGACAGGCCGGCCGATATGATCCGGGGCGTGGTGCGCGCCCCCGTCTTCGGTTTCGACAACCAGCGCATCATCCAGCGTCACCTGCACGCGCTGATCCTTGAAAAGCTCGCGGCCCAGTTCCCCACCGTCCTTGGTAAAATAGTGGATGATGATAGCAGGCTCATTGGCATTAAACCGCTGATCGACGAACTGACCAAACGTCACGCCGTCATCCAGGCCGCCGTTGCCGCCGCTTTCACCCGCGACACACACGCTGGTGGCCTGCCCTGGCTCACTGACGACTACGTGGGCCGCGTCATCGACGCCTTCCCCACGGCCCTGGAGCGCGCTTTCCGCCCCTGGCTCATCGAGCGGCGCAGCATCCTCGACTCCATTGATGAACTCCCTGTCAAGCGACCAACTCTGGAACAGAAAAAGCGTCTCGCTATGCTCCAGACGCTGCTTTATAAAATGGAGGAAGACCCCCTGCGCGCCTATACCCTTTCCTACCTTGCGCGCCAGGGCTTCCTGCCGGCCTACGTTTTCGTCGGCGACCAGGTGCGTATGATTACGCTGGGCGAGGCGCGCGACCCGCTGCTGCGCGGACAGGACCGGGGCATCACCGAGTTTGCACCTGGCAACGTCGTCTATTGCGATGGCAACATCTACAGCATCATCGGCCTTGACTTCCAGCGCAGCGATACGCCGGAGCGCGACACACAATATCGCGTCTGCCCGGACGGTCACTGGATCACGCTTGTGCCCACCGCGCAGCACTGCGAAGTCTGCGAGAAAGAGCTACATGCCTACTCCTACATCGCGGCGCGCTCCTTCCTTGGCTCGCTCTCTCGCGCCATCACCGCCGCCGAAGAGACCCGCGCCAGCCAGGGCTACAACGTCCGCGAATACCTGCTCACCGAGGGAGACAGCGGCGAGCGCAGGTTCGGTCCAGCGGGCTTCGATCTCACCTATCATCGCAACACCGCCATCTTCGTCACCAACACCGGCTTCAACCATAGCACCGAGAAGCCTCCCAGGGGCTTCGGTCTCTGCACCACCTGTGGACAGTGGCAGGATCCGCACCAGCCCGAATGGGAGTCGCGCCACCTCAAACGCTGCTCCGGTAGCGTGCGGCCCTTCCACCTGGCCTACAAGCTGGAGACCGACGTACTCGAAATCGACATCCCTACAACGCCCGCTTCCAGTAGCCAGGCAGGCACAGGGGAGAGCGCCATACGCATAGTAGAGGCCGCCATAAAGTATCCCATCACAC
>JALYVR010000444.1:2410-4879 GCA_030853145.1 Chloroflexota bacterium
GTGCGAACCTCATCTTGCAAACCCAGGCAGACGAGATCGCCGGTTTCGAGCGCGAAGTCACGTGTGAATCTCAGCACAGCCGCCAGATCATCCTATACGACGACGTACCCGGCGGCGCAGGCTATGTCGAACGGCTCTCACGCCTGCTGCCGGATGCCGCCGCCGCCGCCCTGGAGCGCCTCGAACAGTGTACCTGCGTCGATTCATGCTACCGTTGCCTGCGCAGCTACTACAACCAGGGAGAGCATCCATTGCTTGATAAACGTCTGGTCATTGATACCTTGCGGCAGCTTGCAGACGGGGCGCAGGCAGACGGGGCGCGCGTAGGCTGAGAGGGCGGCGCGTGACGCTCATTTCGCCGCTGGCCTGCGCCCTCTCACCTGCGCCCGTTGCTGGCTTGTGGTCATCTGTTGGCCTGCGAGAAGGGGAGCGACATCATGAGCGATGACACCATACGAACCGTCGAGCCGATACGGTCGCCCTGGCGCGACATGCTGCTGGATGCGCTCGCCGGGGTTGAGCGCCGGTTGCTTATCGTCTGCCCCTATATCAAAGAGGCTGTCGTGACTGCCATGACACACGCGTTGCTCGCAGGAGGGCATAGCGGCCTTGAAATTCGCATCATCACGCGCGTCAACCCTGACGATCTGCTCAGTGGGGCCTGCGATATCGGCGCGCTGCAACACTTGCTGGCGTGGCATGCGGAGCTACCTGGCAGCACGGTGAAGATGCGCGCCATCCCCAACCTCCACGCTAAAGTCTGGGTCTGCGACAGCTCTTTGGCACTGGTAGGGTCAGGCAACGCCACATCTTCGGGGCTGGACGCGAACCTGGAGTATGGGCTGGCTGTCTCCGATACGCAGCTCCTCGAGCGCATCCTGGGAGACTGGCAGGGCTGGTGGGACCAGGCCGAGCGCGTGGAAGTACAGATGTTAGCCGAGATCGCACTGAAGCTAGAGCAGGTCTGGCAGAGCGAGGCCATGAAGCAGAGCCGGGCGCAGGCCGTGATGCTCCAGCGCGAACTGAACGCCATCCCACGCGTTGGTAAGCGGATCACGCCCGGTCCAGCGCCAGTGCCGTCCCCGGTGATCAATGAGCAGCGTACACCCTATGCTGCACCAGACACGCGGGTGTCTGCTGTAGAGGAATCCTTTACCGTCTTCGCGTTCCATCTCTGGCAAGCGCTGCACTGGACCTGCCCTGACTTCCAGCATGAGGGCGCCTACCGTCAGCCCACTGCTGAGCCGCAGCGCGGCACATTCCTGAAACTCTCATGGAGGCCACAATCCACAGAGCGCCCGCTTCTTCAGTGCATCTGGGCAGACGGTCAGCGTCTCTCACTAGCCACTATCCCAGGCAAGCCAGCGGCAACACAGCAGCCCTGGACGATCACGTGTAACCTGGAACACCTCCACCGGCTGGGAGACTTCTTCGTAGCCCTGGATCATTGCGGCTTGCTAGACGAGCGGGTGGCAACGCTGGTGCGCCTTGCGCTTCGCGGCTCCTCTCCTCATCTCCATCTTGAGTATGCCGGCGGTGCTGCTGAGATCACATACGCGGCTGATCTCAGCATCCCTTGCACGATTGCCAGCATACCGGCGCGTTTCCCCATACTGCGACCCCCGCTCTCACAGATCACGCTTGAGCACATTCCCTTGCTTGCTGCCATTCTGTCACTCAAGCGCGAGTGGTACACGCTGTATCCGTCCGCGCAACCGCTGAGTGTGATAGAAATACGCCTTGTCTCGCCAGCTTCAGCGCCCGCGATGACCCTTTCAACGGGCCAAATTGCCGCTCCCATCGCCAGAACCATCCCCGGCCAGAACAGCACCATTGCCGGGTCTGAAACAAGCATACGGCTCGACTTCAATGCGCTGCATCAGGTCATCAGCAGTGGGGGTGACAATGTGGACTCCTGGCGCGTGATCATAGACGGCTACGCGGAAGCTATCCAGTTCATCCCTGAGCCGAATATACTACGGGACACGACACTGTTGTGGAGCCATGAAGTACGGGGTCTTTCATGATTGATACCAATTTGCATTCAGAGATAGAAGATGAAGAAGTTATCGTGCACTCATTAAACTTCCCAAAATGAGCAGATGCACACCTCTCCATCAGATATGCTTTGCGCATACCAAATGAATGAGCAATGCTCAAAGCATAGTTCTCCTCTTCTTTTCCAAGCTGAGAGCAGGTATCATTCCTTTGTAAGAGGGAGCGAGCCCATACGAAGGTCCTACGCTCTTACCTATCTCTTCATTGTTGTGTTTCTCTAGTTTGAGATCAAAAAGGGAGTATGTAGGTGAAACTACTCATTCTTGGTGGAACGGTCTTTCTTGGTCGGCATCTCGTTGAAGCAGCACTCATGCGGGGACACGAAGTCACCCTGTTGCATCGTGGAGTGCATGAAGCAACCTTCTCTGCGACTATTGAGCAACTGCGAGGGGATCGCAATGGGGATTTAAC
>JALYVR010000445.1 GCA_030853145.1 Chloroflexota bacterium
CGCCGGAGCAGTGCTAAACGACGTTTGACCCCCAAAATCCTGCTGGCCACCAAACGCTGGCTGCTGACCACCTCTGAAGCCATCACCATCGCCATAGGGCGATTGACCGCCAAAGTGCTGACCCCCAGAGTCCTGCTGGTTGCCAAACGGCTGTTGCTGGCTCCCATACGCTGGCTGCTGATTGCCATACGGCTGTTGCTGGCTTCCATACGCTGGCTGCTGGTTGCCAAACGACTGTTGCTGGCTCCCATACGACGGCTGCTGATTGCCATACGGCTGTTGCTGGCTTCCATACGCTGGCTGCTGATTGCCAAACAACTGTTGCTGACTCCCATACGACGGCTGCTGATTGCCGAAGTCTTGCTGACCACCGAATTGTGGCCCGCCAAAACTCGACTGGTTACCGAAGGACGGTTGAGCGCCCATACCGTTCATATCGCCGAAGCCCTGCTGATTGCCGAAGTCTTGCTGATTATTGAAGGAAAACTGTCCCTGGCCCGCGCGCGACGACAGAGCCACTAGCGAATCGGCATTTTCGGGTTCGGGCAGTGGCGGAAAATTGCCAGCGAAGCCCTGGCCCCACGAATTCTCGACGCCCGACCCCATAGTAGCGAAGAACTGGTCGGGGTTCCCACCGGGCAGTGCGGGGACCATACCAACGCCAGAGACATTGCCAAGCGAATCCTGCACGCGATCCGGCAGACGGAACGTCGAGACCGAAGCGCGCAACTGATCGGAAAGCTCAGCCAGGTAGCTCACGTTTGCCGCCGCCTCTTGCGTACCGGCATTCGTCTGGCGCGTAATCTCAGATATCTGGTTCATCGCCACAGCTACCGCTTCAGAGACGCTCGTCTGTTCATTAGCGGCACGCGCGATATTCTCAATCATCTGCGCCTGGCGCTCGACAGCGCTATAAATAGAGTTCAGAGCGCGCCCCGCCTCGTCGGCCAGTTGCGAACCCTTGACCACCTCTTGTGTGCTATCCTCCATAGCCACAACGGCCTCGTAGGTATCGCCCTGGATACTCTTAACCAGAGTCGCGATCCGCTTGGTGGACTCGGTGGAACGCTCTGCCAGCAGGCGGATCTCGTCGGCCACAACCGCGAAACCGCGACCATGCTCACCGGCCATCGCGGACTGAATGGCGGCGTTGAGGGCCAGCAGGTTCGTCTGGTCGGCGATATCCTCAATGATGCGCACGATTTCGCCGATCTCATTGGAGCGCTCGCCCAGGCGCTTGATCTTCTTGGCGGTCTCCTGCACATTCTCGCGAATGAGCATCATGCCATCAATCGTCTGGCGCACCGCTTGTTGGCCGCTATTGGCGTTTCGCAGGGCGTCCTGAGCGGATTCATGGCTCATTTGAGCATTGCGAGCGACGTTCTGGATAAATATTGCCAGCGCCTCCACCGCATCGGATGTCTGCGAGATCTGGTCCACCTGCATCTCGGAGGCCTGGGCCAGTTCAGCCGAGCGGTCAAGAATGCGGCGGGTGGCATTGGTCACCTGCACCGCTGTGCTCTGCACGCGACCGACGACCTTCGCCAGTTCCTCGATCATATAGTTAAACGAATCGGCAAGCACGCCGAGGGTATCAGGTGTCACCTCGGCCTGCACACGCAGGTCGCCATCACCGACAGCGCTCACTTCTTGCAGGAGCTTCTCAATTTGCGCCTGGAGAGCGGCGGCATCGCTTCCGGTTGTGCTGAGCGCCATACCGCCCTGCATATTCTGGCTATCGAGCAGGGTATTCAACGACACAGCCAGCATAGCAAAATCGTCATCGCCATTGACGGCCGCACGCACATTGTGCTCGCCCCCGGCATATTCGCGGCAAACATCCACGAGAGCGAGGAAGCGATCTTTAATTCTACGAGTCACCAGGTAGTGCGTTGCCACAATAGTGAGAAGCACAACAATGGCAATGATAACCGCCACAATCACAAAATTATCATTGACAACGACATGCGCAAGCCCGGCGAGGGCGATCAAAGCCAGAACAGGAATGATTGCCGAAACAGCCAACCACACATACATCAACCCGCTAACGGTCATCCCACCCTTATTGCGATCAGGATTCATCCGCCAGACCTCCTAAAATAGTAAAAGAATACATGAAAGCAAAGAAATCTTGCCTATCTACTCCAGGACTTCGTAGTGCTGCATCTTATCAGAGAAAAGCAGACGTGCCGCATCCAGCAACACAAGCACGCGTTTACCAAGCAGAGCCGCCCCGGCAGCATAGGGAGCAGCCCATTGCGGGATAACGGTCTGGCGTGTACTCGCACCGGTGATAGTCGTGGCCGGGATAGGAAGCATTTCACTGACGCTATCCACAACCAGGCAGATCACCATCTCGTTACATTGCACCGTCAACAAGCGAGTGCGTGGGTTATAGGCAAGCGGCTCCATATCAAGAAAGGCACGCAGGTCTATCACGGAAGCAATAGAGCCTCGCAGATTGATCACCCCACTCACCCATGGCGCGACATTGGGTACAGGAGTGACATCAACGAGGCGTTCCACGCTCTGAATATATTCGGCCTTCAGGGCGAAATCGCGCTCAAGCAGAGAGAAGGCCAGATATTGTTCACCAGCCGCGCCCAGCCGCGCCGTGGAGGCAACATCGTCCGCGCGTAACTGGCCCAGTTGCGCAGCCTGCAATAAAGAGGCGCTGAGTGCAGACGAATAGTTCCCCGCGCGCTGCGCCAAAACAGCGCGTTGCAATATATTCAGATCTTCGCTTGCCACTAGATTACTCCCTGTTGTCCCTGCATGCCAGAAGTTGCTACATGAGGCGGCGTACGTTGGTCACCAATTCCTCTTCGCTGAAGGGCTTGGTCATAAACATATCGGCACCTTGCCTCAGCCCCCAGGACTTATCCAGAGGGGTATTCTTACTTGTCAGTAAAATGATCGGTATATGCCTACTTGCCTCGTGCGCTTTCAGTTTCCGGCACAATTGAAATCCGCTCTGTTTCGGCAAGACCACATCAAGCACGATGCATTGCGGACGCTCTTTAAAAACCTTCTCTACAGCTTCATCGCCATCGACCGCGGTGACGACTTCAAAGCCACTATTGCGCAGCGGCGTGGCGATCATAGTAAGTTCAGTCCAACTATCGTCTACGACGAGTACCTTTTGCCCAGGCATGGCCGTGTACCTTTACACCTTTCCAGAGTCAGCAACATCTGTCTAATGGGAAATAAAGGCTGCGCTCGCGCCATACGTCAAGCAATGATCCTGTATATGGCCTGTAAGGTTAGCCCCGGCGTCGCAGGCGAGGTCGCATGCTTTCCTGCTGAGGAGGCATACGTTCCTGCCAGTTGACAAGATGCTTTTTCACCGTCTGGATCAATTCGGCCGAGTCAAATGGCTTCGTCAGATACTCTGTTGACCCGGCGAGGCGTCCTCGCATCTTATCGAACAAACCGTCCTTCCCACTGAGCATAATAATCGGTATTTGTCGAAACTGCAAGCTTTTCCTAATAATCTGGCAAATATGGTACCCATCCATGCGAGGTAACTGCACATCAAGGAGAATAAGAGCGGGCATTTCATCGGCCACCGAGGTAAGAGCACTGAGACCGTCTCCGGCAGTAATCACGCGAATATGTTCCCTCTGGAGCGTCATTTGCACGATCTTACGCACAGTCGGGCTATCGTCCACAACCAGTACTGTCGGCTCAGCCATTAGATAGACCTCCTTCGTGTCTCAGGCAACCGGAAAGTACTATTATTGCTTTCCGTAGCACCCTGCCAGTTTTGTACGACTCCCATGTGTGCTGATTGTTGAGAGACGCGCCCACGGGTCTGTTGCATCGTCCGGTATGCGCGGTACTTCTGGTACTCTTGAATCTCCCAGTCGATCTCCGTCAGAAAAGCCTTCCAGGCGATAGTAAGCTGACGCCCAGTATGCGATTGCCCCACCTCGTCCTGCAACAGCGTGGTGAATACCATACGCAGGAAGGCTGCCAGTCCTAGAACGGCCTCCCAGTAAAACTCTTCGAGCTGTTCTCCCTTGACCAACCTATCCAACGTAAGGATATCACTACAGTCAAGTTGACCATTGGCGAAGTTGGCGGTTTCCAGGATAGAATAGTACTGCTTTGCCAGGAGTTGGAGCGGCTGCGAGAAGCAGCGTTCCAGGTAGCGGATGATCTCGCCCACGGGTACCTGGCCACGCCCGCGCAGGGTCTTGGCATAGCGGCCATGATGGATAAGCAGCCCATTGATACATTCTGAGAACGTCTTGATCAGGCCCAGGAGATGTTGGTCCGGGCTGGCATGGCGGGGTCGTTGGGCCAGCATATGCTGGCAGCGGATGATGATATTCGACAGGTCCCGCTGTAATTCTGCCTCCAACGCGGTATCAACTACCTCGATCAGGCGTAGCTCCAGCAGCCGTGTCATAATGCGCACGATACGGGCCTCCGGCGACATAAGCACCAGGGCCATAGCCTGCAAGGGAATCTCCCCGGTTGAGAGGCAGAGCACCTCGATATATTCCTGGCTGAGACCCAGGTTACTAACATCGTTACTGACCTCGGGCAGCCAGCGAGCTACCGTCGTACGCGCCAGTTGCGTCTCGCCCATCTCCTCCCATTCGTCGGCCTGGCGCAGGGCCTCCAGCAAAACCGAGTCGATGTCGAGGGGTTGGAGTTTGCTCTCCATCGTCACCATGTGGCGATGGAAAGAGAAGCGGCCATCCACCCAACGCAGGGCGTGGCTGATCGCCTGGGTTACGACGAACTCCAGGCGGCGCTGCATCTCGGCGGCACTCATCCAGTTGCGCTCGACCATCCTGGCCAGCGCGGCCTGCATATCGCCCTGCGCAAGCTGGCGGATAATCTGAGCGCGGGGCGGATCAAGTT
>JALYVR010000446.1 GCA_030853145.1 Chloroflexota bacterium
GGCTTGCCTCGCCCGCGTAGTCAGGCACTCGGGCGAGGCAAGCCACGCCCTACGGAGACGCCGCTCGCTTTCTGTCGATGATGTCTTACGTGTACGCGGGCGAGGCATGGCACGTCCGGGGCCGGCATAGTTGTCTGTGCAGAATGGAAGGGAAATGGACGAGATCTTCTGGAGGATGCGCTGGAGTCCCATGCTAGCGCCAGACCTGGCTATGGTTCCTCCTAAAAGTGTCTTCTGGCCTGTCGCGCACACGTCGCGAGGGCCTTCTCTCACCGCAACTGTGGCGGGAACGTGGGGTTTATTGTTGGACGAGGGCCACTGGGAGCAGCTTCTGGAGCGCCTTCACGAGGAACATGATGAGGGCTGCTATGGCGTCCTGGCGCAAAGTGAGTGGCATGAGAGAGAGCTATCCAGGCTCAATAAGTGGCCTGGCAAGGATGGCGCCACGTTTCAGCGTGATTCTCTGCACATACAACCGGCGTAGCCTTGTGCTCACGACCCTGGCAAGTTTGCGCCGCCAGACACTGCCTTACGCTGAGTTTGAGGTGATCGTAGTAGACAATGGGTCCACCGATGGCACGCCTGGCGCGGTTCGGCACTATATACGCGCAGGCATGCACGCCGGCAGGAGACCTGAGGATACCTGGCGCGTCCACTGTCTCTCGGAGCCGCGTAACGGCCTGGTCCACGCGCGCGAGGCCGGATTGAGCGCTGCCACGGGTGAGATCGCCGTTTTCCTGGATGACGATGTGTTCGCGCATCCCAATTTTCTTGAAGTCCTGTCATGTGCATACGAGCAGAGTGGGGCGGACGCTATTGGGGGTCGTGTGGAACTGCGTTGGGGCGCGTCCTGCCCGTACTGGCTCTCCAGCGAACTAGTGGACATGCTGGGCTATTTCGCGCCCGCGGATGAAGGCACGCGCCTGGGAGAAGGTGCAAGTTTTAGCGGCAGCAATTTTTCAGTCAAGCTCGCGGCACTGCGCGCCATCGGGTCCTTTTCACCCTTCCTGGGCAAACGCTTGCGAGCGCCCATTGGTCTGGAGGTGCAGGATCTGTGCCAACGCCTTTACCAGTCTGGCTACACGCTCTGGTACGAGCCAGGCGCGCTTGTCGAACATTATGTCCATGTGGCGCGGCTGAAGCGGGCATTCTTCACTGGCCGGGCCTACTGGCGGGGACGTTCTGATGTTCTGGCCCACTACTCAAACGCGCTCTGGCGCGGAGAGATGCGCCAGTATCTCTCGCGCCCCTTGTTGCGCACGCTCTTCTCCGAGTCCTGTGAGCTTGTTTGCCTGGCATACATTCAGCGCCCGCTGGTGTATCTTGCAGGCAGGTCATCAAGGGAGCGTCTGTGGGTCATGATGGAACAGGCGCGCAAGTGGGGACACTTACGGCAGCAGGCGCAGTTCCTTGGCCACGCGCCGCTAGCCTTGAACGGCCCCGCGATACTGCTGGTGCGCCCCGCCGCAGAGGATGCGACGGCCGAGTTGCTGGCACAGGGGCTACACAGACAGTACGTCTCCTGCGTGGTGGCTTACGAGGAGATCCCGTTGTCATGGCTCTGGCAGCATCGCACCGTCAGTGGTCAGACGCGTAACGTGGTGCATTTTTATCGTGTTGGCGCGTTCAACCTGTCTTCCAGGGAGCATCAACGGCTCCTGTTCGCGCTGTGGCTGGCTCGACGCTGGGGCTTTCTGGTGGTGGTAACCGATCCAGGTGGCTGGTGGCAGGGCGCGCGCGGCCTGCACTTTCTCGCCCGCCGTTTGCTGGAGAGGACTTTGATGTACCAGAGCGATGTGGTGCTTACCTATACCCGTCAACCGCAGCGGCTCTACCGCGATAAAAGCATCCGTCGCCGGGTATATTGCCTGCCCCATGCCGGTTTTCGTGAGTGCTACGCGCCGCCATTGCCGCGCGTCCATGCCCTTGAGCAACTGGGCCTGCCTGTCGAGACGCCCTGCGTCTACCTATGCCTGGCGCCTGTTCATACCGAGCAGGAGATACTCTACCTCATCAAGGCTTTTCAGGATATGTGGTGGGAGCAGTCATTCATCTCGCAGCCTCCGCAGTCCACGCCTCAATTGCTGTTCGTTGGGTGCCCCGGCGAGGGGCATAGCCCGCTGCAGGCGCTGGAGTGCGCCGCGCGTCACCCCGCCATCCATTTCTCGCTGACGCTCTCTCTTAAAAAAGATCTCCCGCTCTATATGGGGGCCGCCGATGTCATAGCGCTCCCGCACTTCGCGGTTCAGGCGGCCGGTCAGCTCGAAACGGCGTTGCTCGCGCTCTCCTATGCACGCGTGGTGGTGGCGCCCGACCTCCCCCGTTTTAATGGCATGCTGCCCCCGCAGAGCAGTATCCTGTACAAGCCAGGCAGCCAGAAAGCCCTGGCCCAGGCGCTGCAGAAAGCCCAATCCCTGCATTACCAGCCCACTGAGGCCGAAACCGCCACTCTGGATGCCACCAACGACTGGAGCCACCACACACGGCGCCTGCTAAAGATTTATCGCGACCTGGGAAGCAAGGGCGTATGATTGCTCATTGTGCCCCTCTCTGCGTAGGGATTCGGCGTCGGCTCCTCTTGCCCGCCGAAGCCGAATCCCTACGCGAGAAGGGTCCGACCAGGGTCCCCCCCGATTTTCAGATCTCCCTGGCCCCATCTTCTTTGCCGATTGCAAACGGGCAACAATATGCTATGATTGCATAAAGAATCGCCTTAATGAGAGGTGCGTCAAGAACCCAATCGCCTGAAGGCGACGGGCTTGTGTGAACAAGTTCTGCTTGACTAGCCTTGGTACAAACTCCGTTGGGAGAGTCATGATACCGAGAGATGCTTGCTCTAGTCTCTCGCTCTATCGCTTGTGGTTAAAAGTTCTCATGGGTAGGGACGGTGCTGCAAGCCGAACAAGCTCATCCAACATTGGCGAAGAGTACAGTACTCCGAAACAAAAAGTTGACCGTTATCCAGAGAGCTTCAACCTGTTTAGTGAAAAGGAGGGTGGTATTTCCTCCCACCGCCTAAAGGCAGGTGGGTCTCCATGCCGCGACATTTGATGAAATATCTGAAAATAGGGCCATATGGGTTAGCCACATCTGGCATCATACTACTGGCTTCTGTGATGCGAGTTACGCTGATCGCCCAGGGCTGGCCTTTGACCAATAGCGATGAAGGCACGATAGGTCTGATGGCCTTGCATATCGCGTACCAGGGCGCGCATCCCATTTTTTATTACGGCCAGAACTACATGGGGTCGCTGGAGGCGTTTATCGCGGCCCCGCTGTTTCACCTGTTCGGGCCGACGCTTTTCGCGGTGCGGCTGGGCATGGCGCTGCTGTTCGCGCTCTTTCTGGGCTGTATGTACCTGCTGGTCCGCCTGCTCTACACAAAAAATTTCGCGCTCATCTCGCTGATCCTGTTGAGCCTGGGGTCAGACCAGGTGCTGCTGCGCGAGCTGCGGGCCATTGGCGGCTATGGCGAGACCACGTTCTTCGGCGCGCTGCTGCTGCTGCTGGCCACCTGGATCGCGCGCTCTTACTCTGACACAGGCAACAACAACTCTGGACGCGCTCGCCTGCGCAGGTTGGCCTACGGTGGCTGGGGGCTGGCCGCCGGGCTTGGCCTGTGGAGCGACCTGCTGATCGCGCCCTTTGTGCTGGTGTCGGCCCTGTTCATCTTCCTGTTCTGCCGCCGGGAACTGCGCACACGCGCCACGATCTACTTGCTGCTCGGCTTTGTGATCGGCGCGGCGCCACTGTTATACTATAATATCACTTCGCCTCTCGATAACTCGCTGGCCATCTTCTGGAGCCTGCATCGCGGCGGCGCTGGAAACGGGGTGCCGGGACCATTCCCAATTGTACAGCAGCTCATGGGGACCTTCCTGGTAGCTATTCCCTATGCGACAAATGCGCATCCCCTCTGCTCGCAGACAGAGTTCTCACCCTTTGGCCCGCAAGGTCCACACTTCTTGCAGTGCGCGCTCTTCCAGGGTCTCTGGGGTATCGGCTTTTTCGCGCTCTGGCTGCTCGCCGTGGTGCTGGCGGCGCGCGTCGCCTGGTCCTGCTGGCGCCGGCAGCACACACCTGGGGAGACCGGGGCGGCGCGCATTGCTGAGCAGAGGCACACGCTCGTTCTGGAGGCGGCGCGCTTGATGGTGCTGGCGAGCGCCGGCCTGATCCTGTTGAGCTACGTGCTCAGCCCGGTAGCGGCGCTGGGACCCTGGACGACCTCGCGCTACCTCTTCGGGCTACTGACTGCTGTTCCCGCGCTCCTCTGGCCCCTCTGGCGCGGCATCGCAGCACATAGCAAGCCAGTAAAGCCAGGATCTCCAGGCGAACCAGCGCCGCGCAAGCCAACGCAGAACCTGGCGCGCTCCCTCCCCGGTTGGCTGCTGCTACTGCTTATCGGGAGCGTCTTTGTGGCGGGAACCATTGGGGCTTTTGGCGAGGTGCCGGCCGTTCAACGCTCCAATCAGCAGCAGGACGCCTTGATTCATGACCTTCAAGGTATCGGTCAGCGACACATCTATGCCGGCTACTGGATCTGCAACCAGTTGACCTTCCAGAGCCAGGAGCGCGTCATCTGCGCCGTCCTCGATACACACCTGCGACCGGGCTTTGATCGCTACCTCCCCTACCGCGCCACGGTCAACGCCGATCCTCACGCGGCCTACGTCTTCCTGCTGAACGATTCCCACGGAGACGACCCGCAGGCCGCCACCTTTGAGCAGTTGAGCACAAGGAGTAGTGTACACTACCGACACTACCTCTTCGAGGGCTATGCTGTGTTTGTGCCACAAGGGGCACAATGAAGATGCTCTTCCCTCTTCGTAGCTGCGCGATTGATCGCGCGATTGATCGCGCGTGTCAAGCC
>JALYVR010000447.1:0-3768 GCA_030853145.1 Chloroflexota bacterium
CAGGACAATACACAGCAAAATAATCGATCTGACCCCAAATAATCCCATCACATTCTCCTCTCTATAAAACCCCGTGCCGATTGAACGCAATGAGTATATAATACAGGAGGCGAAGAGGGGAGCCAAACGTTAGTACTAACAGAGGCACCCTTAGATGTAAGGATTTGTGTATGATTATTAAAGCACGCACACAGCGCAACACCTATTTCGACTCGATTACGCTGATGAAGATCGCGCGCACACTCACGGCCATGCCAGGGGTTGAGGATGCGGCGGCGGTGATGGCCACCGCGCCTAATGTGCAACTACTCGCCGAAGCTGGGCTGGGGCCGCTTGATACGCAGGCGGGACCCGGCGATGTCCTGCTGGTGGTGCGGGCCAGCGACGAGGAGAGCGCACAGGCCGCGCTTGAGGCCGCCCAGGAGCAACTGGCGCGGCGCTCCATCTCCGGCGCCAGCGACGGGACCAGCAGCGAACCGGAACAGCCGCGCTCGCTCGAACAGGCCGCGCGCCTCCAGCCGGATGCCAGGCTGGCGCTGATCTCGGTGCCGGGTCCCTATGCCGCTCTGGAGAGCGAACAGGCCCTGCGCGCCGGGCTGCACGTCTTCCTCTTCAGCGACAACGTGGCGCTTGACGACGAGATCGCGCTGAAGCACCTGGCGCGCGAATCTGGACTGCTGCTGATGGGACCCGATTGTGGCACAGCGATGCTCAATGGCGTGGGGCTGGGCTTCGTCAATGTGGTGCCGCGCGGGCCTATCGGCATCGTCGGCGCCTCCGGCACCGGCATCCAGCAGGTGATGTCGCTCATCGCGCAGGAGGGCAACGGCGTCTCGCAGGTCATCGGCTGCGGCGGGCGCGATCTATCGGAGGCGGTGGGAGCGATTACCACGATCCAGGGCATCCAGCTCTTGCAGGCCGACGAGCAGACGGAAGTCATCGTGCTGATCTCCAAACCACCCGCGCCCAGCGTGGCGCAGCGCGTCATTGAGGAGGCCTGCAAAACATCGAAGCCTGTGGTCGTGATCTTCGTGGGCGCCGATCATGATGCGCTGCAAAGCCGCTATGGGGACCGCGTGACGATCACACATACGCTCACGGAAGCGGCACAAAAGGCTGTCGCGTTGTGTAAGAGCAAGGATGAACCAGGGACGATCCCAGCACCACAGGGACCAGAGAGCATGGGAACAATCACAATCGCGCCCCCACCGGTGGTAATCCCGCCCGTGGAAATCGATGGCACGAGGGCCGTTAGCCTGGAAACGAGTGGCACGACAGCCAGCGATGCAACATCCAGCATCCAGACACCTGGTGATACTGTACCCGCCAACACCATACCCATAGCCAACGCCGGACCCGCAAGGGATACCCCTACATATCAATATCAGAAGCGAACGTCGGGGCAGGAAAGGATCGTAGCGCTCTTTTCGGGGGGGACATTGTGCGACGAGGCGATGCATATCTGGGCGGAGCGCGTTGGGCCGGTGTATTCCAACATCCCGCTTGAACCCGCGTGGCGGCTAAGCGAGGGGCAACGTGCGCCGGGGCATAGCGCCATCGATTTCGGCGCCGACGAGTACACGCGTGGGCGCCCGCATCCCATGATCGATCCAAGTTTGCGCCTGAAGCGCTTCCAGGAAGAGGCCGGCGATCCAGGTGTAGCGGTAATCCTGCTGGATATCGTGCTGGGCTACTGCTCGCATCCTGATCCAGCCGAGGTCTACGTGCCGGCTATCGTCAGCGCGCTTGAGCAGGCCGCGAACGCTAATCGCCTGCTGGCGTGCGTGATCTCGCTGTGCGGGACCGAGGATGATCCGCAGCGGCTCTCCGCGCAGGTCGCCAGATTTCGGGAAGCGGGCGCCGAGGTGTTTACCAGCAACGCGGAGGCGGCCACGCGCTGCGCCGAGCTGGTATCTTGACGGCAGGGCTGTTCCATCCTGGCAGTATATTAAGATTCACTAGAGAAGGACAACACAGATGACAGGCGATATACTCCATGCACCGCTGGCCGTGATCCATATTGGCGCGGACCTCTTCGCCGACGCAATCGACGCGCAGGGCATTGCAGTTACGCGCGTGGCGTGGCGACCCCCGGCAGGCGACCAGCACGCCTTGATGACGCTGCTGGCGGACCCGGAGGTAGACAAAGCCAACGAAGTCGCCGTTGAGCGCATGCTGGAGGCGCACCCCGTGATCGTAGACGTGCAGCCGGCGCACGAGGTGATCCCAGCCCTGCGCGAACGGCGCTTGCTGCACGCGGGACCACCGATAGCCTGGGAGCGCATGTGCGGCCCCATGCGCGGGGCGATCATCGGCGCCTGCATCTATGAAGGCTGGGCCGGGAACGAGGGTGAAGCCGCGCGCCTGGCCGAAGCGGGCGCCATCGCCTTCGAGCCATGCCACCACTACAACGCCGTCGGCCCCATGGCCGGCATCACCTCGCCCTCCATGCCTGTCCTGGTGGTCGAGGACCGGACGCATGGCCAGCGCACCTACTCGACGCTGAACGAGGGCCTGGGCAAGGTCCTGCGCTACGGGGCCTACGCCCCTGAAGTTCTGGAGCGCCTGCGCTGGATGCAGCAGGTGTTGGGGCCAGCTCTGGGACGCGCCATCAAGAGCCTGGGCGGCGTCGATGCGCGCGCCACCATGGCGCAGGCGCTGCAGATGGGAGATGAGTGTCACAATCGCAACAAAGCGGCCACCTCGCTCTTCGTGCGCCAGGTAGCGCCCGCGCTCGTCGAGACCGGAAACTCGACAGCGGAGACCGTGGCCGTGCTGCAATTCATCGCGGGGAACGACCACTTCCACCTCAACGCCTCGATGGCGGCGGCGAAATCTATGACGCTGGCCGGAGCGAACGTCCCGCGCAGCAGCGTGGTTGTCACCATGGCGCGCAACGGCGTCGACTTCGGCATTCGCGTCAGCGGGCTGGGCGAGCGCTGGTTCGTCGGGCCGGCGCAGGAGGTGCAGGGCCTCTACTTCGCGGGCTATGGGCCGCAGGATGGCAACCCCGACATCGGCGACAGCGCGATCACTGAGACCAGCGGCGTCGGCGCCTTCGCCATGGCCGGCGCGCCCGCGATCGTGCAATTCATCGGTGGCACGCCCGCCGATGCCCTGCGCTACACGCGCCAGATGTACGACCTGACGGTCACCAGCAATCCCCTGTTCGGGCTGCCGGCGCTCGATTTCCAGGGCGTGCCCACGGGCATCGATATCCGCCGCGTGTGCCGCCTGAACATGCCACCCGTGATCAATACCGGCATCGCGCACCGCCTCCCCGGCATCGGCCAGATCGGCGCGGGGGTCGTTCACCCGCCAATGGAGTGCTTCGAGGAGGCGCTCAAGGCCCTGGCGGACGAACGCGTGATACAATAAGCATATGAGCGAAAAAGACATTATAAACAACACCCCGGCGCCGCGCACGCGGCTGAGTCTCGCCGAAGACCTGCGGCAGCTCGGTGTGGCACCAGGGATGACGCTGATCATGCACTCATCGCTCAGCGCGCTCGGCTGGGTCTGCGGGGGAGCGGTGACGATGATGCAGGCGCTGATGGATGTTGTCACGCCTGCCGGCACCATCGTCATGCCCACGCAGAGCAGTGGGTACTCCGATCCAGAGCAATGGGCGCATCCACCGATCCCGCAGGACTGGTGGCAGACGGTGCGCGATATGCTGCCCATCTACGATCCGCTCATCACGCCTACCTCCGGCATGGGCCAGATCGTCGAGGTGTTTCGCACCTGGCCTGGCGCGCTGCGCAGCGC
>JALYVR010000447.1:3778-4869 GCA_030853145.1 Chloroflexota bacterium
GCACCCGCAGGTATCTTTCGCGGCCTGGGGCCAGCACGCGGAACAGGTTATCGCCAACCACACGCTGACAAATGGTCTCGGCGAAAACTCCCCGCTGGCACGCATCTACGACCTGGATGGCTGGGTGCTCTTGCTGGGCGTTGGCTATGACCGCAACACCTCGTTTCACCTGGCGGAGTATCGCGCGCCGGGAGCCACACCGGAGACATTGGGAACACCCTACCTTGAAAATGGTCAGCGGGTCTGGAAGACGTACCAGGATATCGTGATCGACTCCGACATCTTCCCGCAGATCGGCGTTGCTTTCGAGGAGACAGGCCAGGTCACCGTCGGCCGGGTTGGCTCAGCGGAGACGCGCTTCTTCAGCCAGCGCGCCAGCGTTGACTTCGCGCAGCAGTGGTTGACCACCAAACGGGCCAGTGGGAGCGCGGGCGTATAAACATTGCTTCCCACGCACATACGTAACTCGCGCGCAGCTTCTTGCGTCCTCTTGCCCGTTCCATACGTGTATAGCATAAGGGCAGGAAGACTGCTATACAACTAATAGAGAGGAGCAACCATGCCAGAATTGCAAAACGGCACACCCGAAGTCAAGGTAGGCGTATCGGTCCTGGTATACAACGGGGATCGCATATTGCTGGAGAAACGTCAGAACACGCACGGGGCCGGAACCTGGGGCGCCCCCAGCGGCCACATCGATTTTGGAGAAGACCCCAAGCACGCCGCCGCGCGCGAGGTGCTGGAAGAGACCGGCGTTACCATTGATGATATCGAGTTCAGGACCATCACTAACGATATCTTTGAGGCCGAGAACAAGCACTACGTCACGGTCTGGATGGATAGCAAGTACATCTCCGGCGATCTAAAAATGAGCGCACCCGACGAGGAGTCGCAGGTTGGCTGGTTCTCATGGAACGCTCTCCCAGAGCCACTCTTCCTGCCAGTGACCCACCTGCTTGAAGGCAAAACGCTCTCCCCGCAGGTCGGTGGCACCTGGCGCGAAGTTGAGAACACCGCAAGCTAAGTCGCTCTAGATACACGACATGTATAGGGGCGCAAGGAGGGTAGGGGCGCGGTTTACAAGCCCGCGC
>JALYVR010000448.1 GCA_030853145.1 Chloroflexota bacterium
ACCTGAGGGTGTACGCCAGTCCGAGTTCGGCCTGCGAGTACTCCAGGGTATGCGCTCCCGCGATATCTCCTTTGTCGATCTTGTGGAGCACCTGTTGTTGGATCTGGGCGTAGGACTGCCATGCCTGCAAAGTAGTCTTGAGTAAGATGCGTTGTTCAGCAATCTGGCTTTGATGCCCGGCCTGAGTAAAGAGCGCCGCCAGGTCTGCATGGTGATCGAGAGAATCTTGCTGGACATCGCTGCCGAGAATGCTGTTGATGCGCAACACAATGCGCTGCACAACAATATGATCCTCAGCGAGGGTTTCGCGCGATGGCTGCGCCAGTGCAGCATCGTTGAGCGTTCCCTGCATCGTGGTATCCATCTGTTGTAGCAGATCTTTGGAGGTGGTGAGTGACGTAGATAGGTGCAGGAGCACCTGAGAGAAAAGCGCTTCTTGCGAGAGCAGTTGCGAACTTTGCATCCCGATCACCCCTAGAGCCAGGGATACAATGAGCGCTGGGATGAGAAACCCCAGGGTTAGTCTGCGGGCAATAGGCATATTCAGCAAAGGGTTGCGACTCTTGCGCTGTTGCCTGATGAGCGGTGTGGATCGCGAACGTCCTTCCACCAGGGATGGGCCTGGTGGCCTCTCAGGCGGCGGCGATGGATAGTGATGTGACATGCTCACGTGAAGAGCCTCCCTTTCCAAAAAGACATAGGAATGCGTCAGAGAAGAGAAGCTCTGCTGGATGCTCACCTTATAGGTGTATAGAAAGGCACGGGCCTCATTGCTCCAATGTCAGCTTGCTTCCCCCATACCAGAAGTATCGGCAGCGGATGCCTTTTCGAGAGAGCAGAGGGTGACGGAGGCTGGGTACAGATCTGCACTGTGCCATCAGGGGTGCGCGTAGGGGAAAGTACGTATCAGAGACGCGACGATCTGGCGGGCGCGTAGTGTGCGATAAAGGTGAGAAGGCGCTGCGTCAGATCAGCGCCATGTTCGCTGTCGAAGATGTCAACGCCATGGAGCGAGCCGGGGTACAGGTGGATCTCCTTGGGCGGGCTGGCGAGCGCGTACATATGCATAGTGTCAGCGGCGTAATCGTCACCCTGGCTGTTTATAAAGAGTTTGGGAGCGTTTATGGCCTTTAGGTCGGTTTCGCTGACAGTTACCCCAAAGTCCTGAGGGGCTGAGAGAGTGATCACCGCCGCGATTTGTTCGTGTGCCGCGGCCTTGAGGGTAGCCGTTCCCCCCATGCTCGCGCCCAGCAAGACAATCTTTGTGGCCCCCTGCTGGCGCACAAACGTCATGGCGGCATGCACATCGACAGCCAGTGTTGCCATGTCAATCTGACCCTGCGAATCGCCGTTGCCGCGAAAATCATAGGCCAGCACCAGGTACCCACGCGCGGCCAGGCGCTGCGCGATCCCACTCGCGCTCCAGATGACCCTGGTTGTGTGTAGCTCGTGCGAGCAAATTACCGCCGTCGTCCCATGCCCATAGAGCAGCCCCGCGAGCCGGACATGGTCCGAGGTGAGGAAATGCACCTCGCGCGCGGGGATATCAGGGATCGTCGGAGTTGGGGTGATGCCCATAGTTGGAGTTGGGGTCGTTTTCGGTGAAGGCGCCGACGCAGTGTGTGAAGGTCCTCCCGCATTACAGGCGACAAGGATGAGCAACAGGAGTACCAATGGTATCAGGTGCGTACGTTTCATAGAGGATATCTCCTTTCCAATTGCTGGCATTGAGCCGTTTCGCTGCTCGGCATATGCTTATTCATAGAAGATCCTCTCCTTTGCGTTCCAGGGCCTGCTCAAATTGCTCTACCATCCACCGGCACCAGGTGAGATACTCTCGTTCGTAGGCGACTCCCATACGCACAGTCGCGTAATCCCCGAACTGTGGATCATCAGGAGCAGGTATGCCCGCACTCTTCTGTTCGATCCTGGCCTGAATCTGCTCAAAGAGCGCCAGGTGCTCGGCATGGGCCTGCTCCTGTGTCCGGTACAGGGTGAGGGCGGCGTGAGGGTCGGCGAGCCAGATGGCATAGGTCTTAAGCAAGAGTTCATTGCGCTCCGGTGCGGCCTGGGGAGGGCGTGTCAGCCACTCCTTGAGCGTGTCGCGCCCGGCCTCAGTGATGGTATACAGTTTCTTCTGCGGACGGTCTGCCTGCACGATCACCTGGTGCTGAACGCATGCCTGTTCCTCCAGGCGAGCCAGTTCAGGATAGATCTGGCTGTGCTGGGCCTGCCAGAAAAAGCCGAGCGGTTTTTTCATCCGCTGTGCCACATCATAGCCGCAGAGTGGCTCGCGTGCTAGCAGGGTTAAGATGGCATAGCCAAGGGTCGAGATCGTCATGCGATTATGCGCACCTCCATACTATTGCCTGCATCTATGTCTGATATTACATACGTCAGCTTTGACATAGAACTCACGTGGGCAAAGGATAGGTAGGATGATTTAGGAAGCGTGGTATGGAACTGGTGGCGGCCTTCGTGATCAGCGACGCTTGCTTGGAAATATGTTATACTTTTTATAGCAACGACACGCTCTATTCCTTGCCCACCTGGCTATCTTTTTGGAAGTATACGCTCCAAATCTACGCGACAGCGCCACTTCCCACTGCAAAAGGGAACGGCGAGAAAAGGGGGAATTCGTGATGGAAAAACATGAGAAATTGCCAGCAGGGCTTCCCATCGAGGGAAAGGCTCCTGCAATAGCGTCGCCGCGTCTTGAGCGAGGCGCGTTGAAGCTAGTTGACATTGCCACTTCCACTATGGCGAATATTGCTCCCGCCATGAGTTTCTATTTCAGCTTCGCCACGATTGCTGCTGTTGCAGCAGCGGGCATTGGCTCACCGCTCACGATTATCATGGCCGTCGTGGCCATCGCTTTGTTGGGCAATACCCTGGCCGAGTTCTCCAAATCGATCCCGTCAACCGGCTCGTTTATCACCTTCATCGGCAAAACCTTCGGGCCTGTGATGGCTGTCACCACGACGATTGTGGTCAGTATCGGCTACATTATTGCCATCGCCTCGGTCATTGATATCTCAGGTGGGTGGGCGCAGAGGATTATTCAGGTCTACTTTCACATCAACGTGCCCTGGCAGTTGCTCACCTTGATCTTTGTCGTGATTGTCTACTTCCTCATGCTGAGAGGCGTCAGCCTCTCAACGCGTATGGCGGGCTTCTTCTTCCTGCTGGAAATGATCGTGCTGGTGCTCGTTTCAGTGGTTGCGCTGATCACTCACGCGGGGCATCTCTCCCTGGCTCCCTTCAATCCCGCGAATATCTCGGGTGGACTGGCAGGTTTTGGACTTGGTTTTCCGGTGGCAGTCTACCTGTTCGTCGGCTGGGAAAACTCCGCGGCGCTTGCCGAAGAGACCGATGATCCGCGTCGCAATGTTCCCAAAGCTATCTACGCGAGCATTCTGCTGATGGGCCTTTCCTACCTGTTGTTTTCCTACTCCACCATCGTGGCTTTTGATTATAACGTCAGCGCCCTCTCAGCAGCAGAAGTCCCCTTCATTACTGCTGCCCAGAAGATCTCCGGCATCCTGGTGCTGTTCGCGTATATTGCCGGATTCACATCGATCTTAAGCTCTCTGATTGCTGGCTCGAATTCGCAGTCTCGCCTGATCTTTAACGCGGCCCGCGAGGGCCTTTTGCCAGGTGGCCTGGCAAAACTTGACCCCAAGAGGCATACCCCCTGGGTGAGTTTCCTGGTCTTTTTCGGGATTGGCCTGGGCATTGTGTACATCTTTGGGTGGACGGTACCGCCAGTGACGTTCTTTGGAGAGATTGCTACGCTTGGCACGATTCTGATCGCGCTGACCTATCTGGTCTCGAACATCGCGTTGCCGGTGTACTACCGCAGGCACCATCCCGACCAATTTTCCGTGTTGAGACACTTGATCCTGCCGATCCTCGGCGTGCTTGCGATTGGTTTCCCTCTCGTGTCCCTGCTGCTGCCAGGACAGCCCGCGCCGTTTAACCTCTTCCCCTGGATTGCCCTGGCCATCGTTGTCGTTGGACTGATCTACGCCATCATCCTCAGCCGCAGAGATCCCACCCTGGGAGATCGCGTGGGATCGATTGTCGCAGATCGAGAGTAGGGATTCGCGCGCGCCTTACGCGTAGAATGGCCACCCATCCCATTCAAGCAGCGTGGGTCCGATGGCTTCTTCCTCAAAGGCGAGGTGCTCCAGCAGGTCACTGGACAGGTCGTTGAGGGCTTGCACCAGGCGGGCGCGAGGATCTGTCCCGTCTTGCTCGCCAAGGGCCTTCGCGCTGACTTCGATCTGATCGAGCAGGCCCGATATCTTGCGATGATCGGCCACTAGCTTGTCTACAACAGGGCCAAGCGCGGGATTTGTGCGCCTCAGAGCTGGGAAGAGAGCCACGTCCTCGCTATGATGGTGAGCATGCACGAAGCGGCAGCAATAGAGGCAATTGACGCGCAGTTTCCAGAGCGGACTATTGGTCTGGAGAGATTTGACCTGCTCACGGACAGAGTCAGGCGCAACCCCGGCTGTAACCTGCCGGGCAAGCTCCTGACAGAGCACGAGATCCTGGCGCAGCGCGTTATGGACCCATTTCAACTCTTGCAACAGGTGCTCCCCCGGTTTCCTTGCCTGTGTATCATCATTGATGTGCTGTGTCATGAAAGCCTGCCTACTCCATACAAACGTCTTCAGGAAGCCCTGGACGTGCTCTCAGATTGCGCCACAGTAACATGGCGGGAAGTGATGATGATACCAATACTATCAACCAGCAGGGCCGCGACCGCCAGAACAGCAAACACTGGCACCTCTGGCAGGGCTATCCCAAAGAGGGCATCCAGCGCGTAGCTGCCGGGTCCGATCAGCCCTATCGTGAGG
>JALYVR010000449.1 GCA_030853145.1 Chloroflexota bacterium
CCGTCGCCCCTACGAAGGCGGGGCGCGGGCATATGCAATTTCGTCCCTACGCAACGGTGCATCTACGCAATAACGCTGGCTAGTCGCTTGAGCTTTCGGCCACCTTTTTGGCATAGTATTTTTTCAGTTCAGACCATAAGAGATCGCGGTCGTTCCACATAGAGGCAGTGAAAGTGTGGTACTCGCCATCGCAGAGCGGGGCAGGCACGCTGCATAGACGATGGGGATTGAGCCTGAAGCGAATGCTATCATCTTTGATCTCCGCCCAGATATGCCGCCCGGTATAGCCCGTACCCCATTTGAGGAGGACGAGCGAGTCATACTCCTCGAACTTCCCCCGGCCTTTCAGCTCATCTTTGTCGATGGCACGCAACATATTCGCCAGGCCGCTCTCGCGCAAGACGCGGCGGGCGTTTTCGCGCCTGACTGCGCGCTGCGCCTCAAACTCTTCGTCCGTGAGGTGTTCCTCTGCCTGTTCCTGCCGGGTATTTTCTGTATCCGTAATCTTCAACTCCCTTGACGGCACATATACGCGCGAGAAACGCTTTCAGTCAATGCGCCCGTCGCTCATATTCTACCATAGCATCCTCTCGCACGATAGGCAACAGTTCCCGGTGTCCGAAATCTACCGGCGAGAAGGGGAGGGCAGAACCCAAGGGGTACGAGGGAGAGAAGCTGGCGGCGGGCGAATACTCCTGGCTACCATCGCGCCGCGCTGAAATGTAATAGATATTATCGGATGATTGCTTGGCATGGCGTTTCGCCTCGGCGGCGAGGTAGCTTATCTCCTCGATACTATGCGGCCAGTGTAACTGATTATTCACCACCCCGATAGAGAGAGAGACCAGGGGGAATTGGTATGGGCGCCCTTTACGATCTAAACCGCTGATCGAGCCACGTTTGAGGTCCTCCTGGCGATAAAACATCCTGCTCTTCTCTTTATAGGCGGTCATGATACGCGCGCTGAGAGATTTTGCGCGATCGGGCGTGGTCAAAACAATAAAGTCATCGCCCCCGATGTGGCCCACGAAATCATCACTATTGCCATATTCGCACACGGTATGCCGGCAGATCTGGCCCACCAGGCGCAGCATGTCATTGCCTGCCAGAAAGCCGTAGACATCGTTAAAGGCCTTGAAATTATCGAGGTCGAGATAGAGGATGCTCCAGGGTTCCTGGCTGCTGAGTTTGCACTTAATCATGAGTTCTACCTGAAAGGCACCGGGGAGATCCATCAGACGGGAGAGGAAAACCTGCTGCACATGGCGCAACTGGGTACGCACACGCTCAAGTAGCTCTTCAGGGTGGAAAGGCTTGGTGATGTAGTCATCCACACCCATCTTGAAGGCCCGAACCTTTCCGCGTGTCTCATCATTCGCACTGACGACAATGATGGGGATATACATACTTCGGGGATGCGAACGGAACCGGCGGATCACCTCATAGCCATCCATCCCGGTGAGCATCATATCTAAAATGATGAGGTGTGGCGTCTTGCGCAACGCGTACTGTACAGCATCTTCGCCGTTAAGGACGGTGATAAGTTGATCTCCTTCGATCTCTAAGGCTCTCTCCAGTATGCGCGAGATCTGTGGCTTGTCCTCCACGACCAAAATGTTGCCCATAAGTGCTCCTGCCTCTACGCTTCACTATTACTACTGATAGCCACATTTTACTTCATAGCGCAACCCCTTGCGAGGTATGGCCGGACGCCAGACCGTCACATTACACTAGAAGTATTGAGGTACCCACACCTCCACTTGCTCATCCGAATGCAAGATAGCTCGCGCTCACCCCTGGAAACCACCGCGCCCACACGCCGCGTGGATAGGTAGACTCCTCATATACCGCCCGCAAATACACACATGCAAATACATGGATATCACTATCCAGTTTGCATAGACGCTCGTTAGCTACGCCCCGCTAATACCTATTCCCCCTGAAGTATCTCGCAGGCAGAAAACCTTGAAAAAGAGGAAGGAGCGAACGAAATAATGACATCCGGCTAGAACGAATCTTCCTCCCTCTCCCCATCCTTAGCATCTTTAATAAACTGTGCCAGACGAACCTTTGCATCCCGCGTGAGCCAGTGAAAAAGCCAGCATGCTTCTAGACACCAAAACGCTACATGCTTACTTCTGATAACGCTAGCACATAAAGCCAGCAGTGTCAACCAATACAAGGCAGACTTTTCAGGGCTTCTCAATCAGACCAATCGCATCTCAAATATACGTGATATTACTCAGTATAACATCCCTGAGCGGATATGCAAAGACCTTGTTCATACAAATGAAAGAAATCGTTAAACTTAGTACTTCGTCTTTGGCACACGAATTCTCACATATCTAAACTTTTTGCCTACTGGTTGACGTGGCACTGCCTCTGAGATAAGATAGGAACGCATCTTTTGCAAGCACGCAGATACGCAGATAGACGTAAAAGGGTTTTCTATATATGACCTCACCACCAGAAACCGAGCGAGCGATAACCTTTCCCAGCCGGGGACAGCCCTCATTTCTTCTAGAGGGCTGTATCCACACGCCCACCACTGTGGAGCGCGCTCCCGTTATTGTGCTCTGTCATCCCCAGCCGGCAAGCAGTGATATGCAAGATGCGCTGACGCTGGCGCTGGCGCGCCGGCTGGCGGAGGCAGGGATGTTAGCCCTGCGTTTCAACTTTCGGGGCGTCGGCAATAGCCAGGGGCACCAGACCGACGGGCGCCTGGAGCCACTCGATGTGGCGGGAGCCATCGAGTTCGCGCTGGCGCAGCCAGGCGCTAACCAGGCCAAGGTGTGCGTGATTGGACAGGGGTTCGGAGCCTATATCGCGCTGCTGTACGCGCCTTATGATCCCCGTATACGCACGCTTGTGGCTATCAGCCTGCCTATCTTCAGGACGGCGAGTGGCTTCCCCAAGGAGTTTGAGCGGCCCAAATTATTTGTGACCGGCGAATTCGACGAGGTCTGCCCGCTCTACAAGCTAGAGCCGTTCGTCGAGCAGCAGAAGGGTCCTAAGGGGATCAAAGTCATCACAGGCGCCCGGCACCTCATGCGCGGCTACGAAGAGGCTGCCGTTAACGCCATCATGAAATATCTTTCGATATGGGCGGAAATGCCGGGAGTGTAGCAATGGGGATACACACAGGGAACCCGTTAATTGTCCAGAGCGACCGCACGATCTTGCTGGAGGTCGACCATCCACAACATGCCGAGGCCAGAGACGCGCTCGCCCAGTTCGCCGAGTTAGAGAAGTCGCCGGAGCATATTCACACCTATCGCCTGTCGTCGCTCTCGCTCTGGAACGCGGCGGCCGGCGGCATGGACGCGCACAGCGTCATTGAGCTGCTCACTGCCTACAGCAAATATGCGCTCCCGCCGAATATCATTACCGAAATTCGCGAATACATGAGTCGCTACGGGCGCATCAAGTTGGTTCGCGAGGGAGAAGCCCTGTTGCTGACCTCAGCCGATGCCGCGCTGATGAATGAGATTGTGCATCATAAGCGTGTGCAGCCCTACCTGCTACGCCAGTTGGACCACAACACGATCCAGATTGATGCCTCGCGCCGGGGCCACGTGAAGCAGGCGCTCATTCAAATAGGTTTTCCGGCCGAAGACCTGGCAGGCTACACCGATGGCTCGCCTCTGCCCCTGCGACTGCGCGCGACGACGCTACAAGGCAAGGCCTTCGAGCCGCGCGCGTACCAGAACGCCGCCTCAGCCGCCTTCTACGCGGGGGGCGCGCCCAGTGGCGGGAGCGGGGTGGTGGTCCTGCCCTGCGGCGCGGGCAAGACCATCGTCGGGCTGGTGACGATGGCCGATATCCAGCGCGCCACGCTGATCCTCACACCCAATACAGTGGCGGTGCGCCAGTGGAGGCAGGAGATCATCGATAAGACCGACATTCCACCGGAGATGGTCGGAGAATACACAGGCGAGCGCAAAGATATCTGCCCCATCACGGTCAGCACCTACCAGATCCTCACCTACCGGCGCACGCTGGGGGGCGAGGATGGCGCGCCCAAAGAGGAGACCTTCCCGCACTTCGTGCTCTTCACCAGCTTCGATTGGGGCCTGATCATCTACGACGAGGTCCACCTGCTGCCCGCGCCCGTCTTCCGCATCACGGCGGAGATCCAGGCCCGCCGGCGCCTGGGGCTGACCGCCACGCTGGTACGCGAGGATGGACGCGAGGCCGATGTGTTCAGCCTGATCGGGCCGAAGAAGTACGATGTGCCCTGGCGCGAACTGGAACGCCAGGGCTGGATCGCCACCGCCGAGTGCCACGAGATCCGCGTGAGCCTGACCGAAGATGAGCAGATGAACTACGCCCTGGCGGACGAACGCGAGAAATATCGCCTGGCCGCCGAGAGCGCCGCTAAGCTGACGGTGACACGCTGCCTGAGCGAGCAGCATCGCGATGACCAGGTCTTGATCATCGGACAGTACCTCGGCCAGTTGAAAGAACTCGCTGAAGCGCTCGACGCGCCGCTGCTCACCGGGCGCACCTCGACTGCCCAGCGCGAGAAGCTCTATGACCGCTTCCGGCGCGGCGAGATCAAACGCCTGGTGGTGAGCAAGGTGGCGAACTTCGCGATTGATCTGCCTGACGCGAACGTGGCTATCCAGGTCTCGGGTACCTTCGGCTCGCGCCAGGAAGAGGCGCAGCGCCTGGGACGTATCCTGCGTCCAAAACTTGATGGCGGGCTGGCCTACTTTTACTCTGTGGTGACGCGAGACACGCGCGATCAGGAGTTCTCCGCCAACCGCCAGCTTTTCCTGACGGAGCAGGGGTACCGCTATGTGATAGAAGATGCTGAGGAACTGTTCGCATAGGCACGAGGCATGCCGGACGTAGAC
>JALYVR010000450.1 GCA_030853145.1 Chloroflexota bacterium
TCTCAGGACGGCGAGGCAAGCCACGCGCTACGTATGGTGGCTGCCCTTCATCTGGCCAGGATCAACAGGCTCCATCCTCCCAGAATGCGAGCAGCCACATCCTTATGAATCGCGAACAACAACTTTCTTGGCAGTTTGAGGAGCCTTCTAGTGAATTCATGCGATGGAACTTCAATTGCTCTGGGTGTATAGAAGCAGTCGAGCACATCGTAGCCACTATCCTTGACTATTTGGAGAGCGGTCTCCCTGGTAAAGTAGTGCAGATGACCATAAGATTCACGAACTTTTAGCAGACCGTTGCTGCGCAAGATGGTTTGTACCGACAGATCGAGCGGTATGTGGAAGAGTTTATAGTCACTCTTTGACCTGATGTCCCGCAAGAAACTATAATAATCCTCTAAATGCTCAGCGACATCTAGAACAAGCATGAGATCGTAAAATAACCCCTGCTCTTGGCGAATATCCAGGAGTTCAAAATGAAGCTTTGCATTTGCTCTCCCTTCAGCAATGTCGAGAGCCTGCGGAGAGACATCATAGCCCCAAAATGTGCAATCAGCATCCATCTGCTCCTGTAACTGCCTCAGCACCTCGCCAGCCCCACACCCTACTTCGCAGATCGTTTTAGGGGCAATGTGATTTTGGGCTAGCATGCGGATGATCTGCCTGGCTTTCCATGGGGACTCTTCAACGTGCCAGGTGGGATTTTTTTCTAGATACGCGCCAGAGACATACATTTTTTCAATCGTCATCGTTTCCATTTCCTATCAGTGCTGGTGCTTTGTTTGAGGTCAGATAGATAGGTATCTATAAAACCGCCTGACAGCTATCATATCATAGCGTATCATGAGGATTTAAATTGTCTCAAAGCTTATCCAGGCGGTCGACACCGGTCTCATATCTCAGAAGATATGTTTCCTTGTGATGGTGTATGATACACTAACAGGTACTTATGTTGTCACGCTTTCTGCTGTACGCTTTGTTTGTAAGCATAGGTTCCGCGTCGTTGTATACAACCCCACATCATAGGGCTAGAAATGTGATTTCACTACTATGATCTACCTCTCGCCATTTCAAGCCAGCGAGGATGAAGAGAAGCTCACGTTCAAAGAGCGGATGGCGAAGCTCTGGCAGAGCACGCGCGGCTCGGCGGTGGGCCTGTGGCGTGTGCTGCGCCTCGCGTGGGATGTCAATCGCTGGCTGACCCTGGGCCTGGGTCTCGTCACAATCCTGCAAGCTGCGTTGCCGGCCGCCACCATCTATGTGAACAAGCTGCTCATTGACACTGTGCAGAACACCATCAAGCATCCTCACGACATTGACCAGTCTGTCCGCACGATCATTGTGCTGGCCGTCGTGCAGTTGATACTCAATGTGTTGATCAGCCTGCTGAGTACGCTGGCCAACACCTACCAGCAGTTGTTACAGGATGTCATCGCCAACCATGTGCAATACCTGCTGATCCGGCACGCCAACATGCTTGATATGGCCTTCTTCGAGCGCTCGAAATCCTACGATAAATTGCGCGAGGTGCAGAGCGAGGCGACGTATCGGCCCGCCACGATGATATCAAACACCTTCGGCCTGGTGCGCAACCTGCTCACATTCCTGTCAATGATCGGCCTGCTGGTGCGTTTGCAGTGGTTCCTGGCCGCCATCGCCTTGCTGGCCCCTGTGCCCGCGTTCATCTCCAGCTCAAAGTATGGCTGGCGTGGCTTCCAGATGATGAGGCGCCAGTCCCCGGCGCGGCGTATGATGAGCTATCTTGTCAACCTGCTTACCACCGATGAATACCATAAGGAGATCAAGATCTTTACCCTTGGCACCTTCTTTGTGGAGCGCTTCAGCGTGCTGGCGACGCGCTTTTTGAAGGAGAGCCGCGACCTGGTGACGAAGCGCTACATGGCGGGCTTCCTGTGGGGCTCGCTGACAACTCTGGCCAGCAGCGGCACATTCCTGTACGTAGCGGTCCAGGCGGTCTACGGACGCATCACGATTGGTGACCTGACGCTGTATACCCAGGCGGCCAACTCGGTGCAGAGTAACTTCCAGAGCGTGCTCACCGGCCTCTCATCGATGTATGAGAACAATCTCTACCTCAACACGCTCTTCGAGTTTCTGGAGGAGAAGCCGGAGATCCCCAGATCTGAGCATCCTATCCCATTGGAACGGCCCTTCGAGCAGGGTATCGAGTTTCGCAACGTGACCTTCGGCTACGAGGGTAGCGACGCACCCACACTCGACAACGTGAGCTTTACGCTCAATGCCGGTGAGACCCTGGCCGTGGTCGGGCGTAACGGAGCGGGCAAAACGACCCTGGTGAAGCTGCTGGCGCGCCTCTATGACCCCCAGAAGGGGCGGATCTTAGTGAATGGGCATGACATCCGCGAGTACGACCCCGCCGACCTGCGCTCTGAAATTGGTGTGATCTTCCAGGATTATGTCCACTACCAGTTCACGGCGCAGGAGAACGTCGGCGTGGGGCGCGTGGCTTTCTTCGATGATCTGCCAAAGATTGAGGTAGCGGCGGCCAAAAGTGGGGCCGACGATGTCATCGCCAAACTTCCCAAGGGCTACGAGACCATGCTGGGTCGCTGGTTCGACGAGGGCCACCAGCTTTCCGGCGGCGAGTGGCAGAAGGTCGCGCTGGCGCGCGGCTTCATGCGTGATCCCAGATCCTGATCCTCGACTAACCCACCTCCGCGCTGGATGCTAAAGCTGAGTACGAACTCTTTGCGCGTATGCGCGAACTCACCTATGGCCGGACCGCGATCTTCATCTCACACCGCTTCTCGACGGTGCGCCTCGCGGATTGCATCCTGGTGCTGGAGAATGGGCGCATTATCGAGCAAGGCAGCCACGAGGAACTGCTGGAGCTGAATGGCCACTACGCCGAGCTGTTCAATTTGCAGGCTGCGGCGTATAGGTAGGCCATGAGACCATTCCAGAACGGGGGCTCATTGCTGGGTTTCCCTCGTCGAAAGAATCCCTGGTCTCAGCTGAGTGTCCCATCAGTCATAAAAATTTCAGGTGGTAGCCCCCGTTCTGGAATGGTCTCCAACAAGGCGATCATAATATAGCAGGTTTATAACTCTCTTGCCCCTCATGTCACCGAGGTTGGCAATGGGCTATGGAACAAAGAGCGCTCTGAAGCCACTTCCTTTGGGCCGGATAGCTCGTTGCGCATTCCGTGGGCAGAGCCAGAAAAGATGTCAAGGGTGTCTCCTTCAAACAATGAGAATTCTTTATCGAGATCACACAAGACCCCCCCATTCTCAAGGGAACGCAATGGCCTGCAAGACCTCGGCATACGCTTTCTCGGTGGCGACTATTGCTGGGTGCTGGGCTGGCAGGGCCTGCTTCTGAATGGCCAGCGCGCGTTGATACAGGTCCACCGCCGCCTGATCGTTGCCACGAGCATGCTCAAAAGCAGCGACATCAAAGAAGAGTGTCGCGAGGTCGGGATGGTGCGGTTGGTTGTGTTCTCGGATGTGTAAGGCCCGCTGGTAGAGGGACTCGGCACGTTCATAGTTGTGCTGATATCGGGAGAGGGTCGCTAATGCATGGAGCGAAGCAGCCACATCGGGATGCTCTAGGCCGAGCGCTTGCTACCAGATGGACAACGCTCGCTGGTAGAGGGGCTCGGCGTACTCGTACTTGCCCTGTTTATGGTAGAGGGTCGCTAATGCATGGAGCGAAGCAGCCACATGAGGATGTTCTGGGCCGAGCGCTTGCTCCCAGATGGACAATGCCCGTTGGTAGAGGGGCTCGGCGTGCTCGTACTTGCCCTGAAGAGCGAAGAGCGTCGCCAGATGGTTGAGGGACAGAGCCACATCAGGATGCTCAGATCCCAGAGCATGTTCCTGGATGCGCACAGCTCGCTGGAACAGAGGCTCGGCCTGCTCGTACTTGGCCTGCACTTGATAGAGAACGGCTAAACCATTCAGAGCGGTTGCGACGTCAGGATGCTCAGGTCCCAACGCCTGCTCCCAGATGGACAATGCCCGTTGGTAGAGGGGCTCAGCGTGCTTGTATTTGCCCTGTTCCCTATAGAGGTGGGCTAATCTCGTCAGTGCGTGTGCCATGGTGGGATGCTCAGGTCCCAACGCATGTTCCCAGAAGCGCACTGCGTGTTGGAGAAGGGGCTCGGCTTGTTCATAGAGCCCGAAGTCGTCTACATAGCAGGCCGTCCGATAGAGCAAGGATGCGGCCTCTGGAAACGCGAGAGCATGGGCTTGGATCAACACGCTACACGCCTGCGCCTGAGGCAAGACGCGCCGACAGCGGGGCCAGGTGGCGAACTCCACAGTGTTGGGAAACAGCGCATTGGTCGCTTGTACCGCACGCTCTGCCCATTGAGACTGCTCTTCCGGGTGCATAGTATCCTTGAGGACAGCTTGCACCAGGCGATGGACGCGTAAGATCCGGGCGTCGGGATCTCGTTGGATTAGGGAGAAAGCGCGCAGTTCCTGGATGGCGTCGTCTACCTTGAGGGCATCGGTTGCCACCAGTCCCAGGATGGGACCGAGGTGCGCGCTTCCTTCGTTGATCAGCTCTTCGGGGATGGTATCTGGCTCCAGAAAAGCACAGAAGCGCAACAACGCGGCTGCAGCTGGATTGGTCTGTTCGATTTTCTGAAATGAGAGAGACCACGTCGTGGCTACCGACTCCGGGTGGTCGTCCAGCACATGACCCCTGCGATGCAGCAAGTGCTTGCGATGTGTTTGATAGAGTTCTAGATACGACGAGAGACTGCATCCAACCTCCTCGATGTAAGCTCCCGCTTGATCGAGGGCGAGCGGGAGAAAATCCATCTCGATGGCGATAGTTTCGGCGGCGTCAAGATGAGCGTGCATAGCTTG
>JALYVR010000451.1 GCA_030853145.1 Chloroflexota bacterium
TCTTTGGCACGCTCTGCAGCACTCTCCTGAAAAAGCACAACAGGGCGAATTTTTTCGTAGAGCTGCTGCTCCGGCCAAAGTGTATATTGCTGAATGTCTTGCCAGTCGTGGGTGCGTTCGCGGCGTTTCCTCTTGCGGGCAGGCATGATGCCCCCTTTTTCGTCGTGGTACCTCTCCCCTGTTCTCTACGTCGGTTTGTCCAGACAAGAGTAACTCCTCCCTCTTTAGCGGTCAAGAAATAGCCATTTCGGGCTACATGCCTCTTGCTTCTAATACATCTACTCTAGATATGTAATTTTTAAGCGCAAGCTACGAGTGCAACACTACGTACCCCAGGTTAGGTTGTGATTAAGTATGCAAACACAAAGCATCTCACCTCATCGCAGGCAAATTGGCTGAAAGGGCTGTTGTCATCGGCGATCTTTCCCAACAGCAGATGGTCATTCACAAACACGAGACTCCTAAAGAGCGACGCAAGCGACAGGTTCGCAATCGCATGGTGTATAATGATTGGGGCCTCGCTAGCTTTGTACAGATGCTCACGTATAAGTGTCTGTTATCTGGGAAAGAATTACATATTATCAGTGAACGCGATACCACCAAGATGTGTCATGCGTGCGGACATCTGCAAGCAATGCCGCTGTGGAAGAGAACGTATCGCTGTTCCAATGAGAACTGTGGTCTGGTAATGGATCGCGACGAGAATAGCGCGGTCAACATCTACCAGCGGTTCCTTGCCTGGCTGGGGCCCCGCACGGGCGATCCCGTGCGATGTGCGGAGTTTTCACCGCAATCAACACGTGTGAATACGTTTTGAAAGGCAGTCACACAACATGACGCAGCCTCTGAGCGGCATCCGTATCCTCGATCTCTCGCGCCTACTCCCCGGTGCCTATGCATCGCAGATGCTGGCGGATTTTGGCGCCGATGTCATCAAAGTGGAGGAGCCTGGCCTGGGCGATTATGGGCGCGTAATGCCGCCGCACGGTCCAGGGGGCATGGGGCAGTTGTTCCTGGCGATCAACCGTAACAAACGCAGTATGACCGTAGACCTGAAGTCGGAGGAGGGCCGGGCTATTTTCCTGCGCCTGGTGGGTACCGCCGATGTGCTGCTCGAAAGTTTCCGACCGGGCGTGATGCAACGTCTGGGATTAGGCTATGAGCGCCTGAAAGAGGAGCAGCCAGGGCTGATCTACTGCGCGATCAGCGGCTACGGTCAGGAAGGCCCCTATCGCCTGCGCGCCGGACACGATCTAAACTATGCCGGCTACGCGGGGCTGCTCTACTATAATCGGGGCGCGCAGGGCGAGCCTGCCATGCCCGCGACGCAACTGGGCGACCTGGCCGGCGGCAGCTACATGGCCGTGATCGGCATTCTGACGGCCCTGGCGGGGCGTACACAGACAGGCGAAGGGCGCATGATCGATGTCTCGATGACCGAAGGCGTGATGTCGCTGCTCCCCGTGTTCGCCAGCACCTATCTGACAACCGACAAAGCGCCGCAGCCGGGACAGTCGGCCCTCGATGGCGGCCTCCCCTGTTACAATATCTATGAGACCAGGGACGGCAAACATGTGACGCTGGCCGCGCTGGAGCCGAAGTTCTGGCATACCTTCTGCACACGTGTGGGCCACCTGGAGCTGCTGCCGTTCCATCTGCCCGTGGGGCCTGCAGAGCGCGAGCAGGCCATGGAGATCCTGCGCGGCATCTTCAAGTCCCGGACGCGAGACGAATGGGTCGCCGAACTGGCGGATATCGATACCTGCGTCGGGCCTGTCTACAGCATCGACGAGGCGTTGAACGACCCACATGCCCAGGCGCGCGGCTCTACTGCCACCAGCGCCGTGGCCGGCGAGACGTTTCGCACGCTGCCGAGCTTTCCGCGCATGTCAGGCGTGGATCAGGAACAGCGCTACGGCCCACCCGCGCTGGGGGAGCACACAGGCGAGATCCTGCGCGAACTTGGCTACAGCGACGAGGAACTGACACAATTCACAACAGGGGGGGCCGTATGAACAGACACCACCATATCGAGCGCGCCGAGCAACTCATAGAGCAGTTTTTGAGCGACCTGCAAGCGACTGTGAATATCGATTCGGGCACCTATACGAAGGCCGGCATTGATCGCGTGGGTGCGTACCTCCAGCAGCGTTTTCAAGCCCTGGGTTTCGCCACTCACTTCGATCACCAGCCGGAGTTTGGCAACCACCTTGTGGCCACGCGTCAAGGCAGCGCGCCCAATGGCCCGCGCCTGCTGCTGATCGGCCACATGGACACCGTCTACCCCGAAGGCGATGTGGCGCTACGCCCGTTCACCTTCGGCCAGCGCGACGGCAAACGCATCGCGAGCGGCCCCGGCGTGCTCGATATGAAGTCGGGCCTGCTCATCGGCCTGTATGGCCTGCATCTGCTGGCAGACGCTGGCGAGGATAACTACCAGAGCGTGACATTTATTTGCAACAGCGACGAGGAGATCGGCTCGCCGAGCAGCAAGCCGCTGATAGAAGACATAGCCCGGCAGGCCGATGCCGTGCTGGTGCTGGAGCCGGGGCGCGCCGATGGCACCGTGGTCTCCGCGCGCAAGGGCAGCGGACAATATCGCGTCGAGGTGCGCGGCCTGGCCTCGCACGCGGGAGTCGCACCACAGCGCGGGCGCAACGCCATCCTGGAACTATCCTATCAGGTCCAGGCCATGCAGGCGCTGAACAGCACCATTCCCGGCGTCTCTGCCAGCGTAGGCATCATTCGTGGCGGCGAGCGCACCAATGTCGTGCCGGATTTCGCCTACTGCGAGATGGATGTGCGCGCGGCCGACATGGCGGGACTGAAGGCCGTCGAGGAGGCTATGCGCCAGATTGTGGCCAAACATGTGCTACAAGGCACCGAGATCACTCTCAGCGGCGACATGCGCTGCCTGCCCTTTGAGCGCTCGGAACGCACCCTTCAGCTTGTACGCATCGCGCAGGAAGCCGGCGATGAGTTGGGCCTGAAGATCGAGGACGCGGCCAGCGGCGGCGCCTCCGACGCCAACACAACCGCGATCATGGGTATCCCCACGCTGGACGGCCTGGGCGCCAGCGGCAGCCTTTCGCATAATCCAGATGAGTATATCGAACTTGACTCCCTGCCGTTGCGCACGGCGCTGCTGGCCGGCCTCGTTTCCCGCATCGGCGCTTATTATCAAGAGGGTCACAGGTTATGAAGGTAGGCAGGCAGCAGATCCACGACCTGCCGGTCAACGATGTCACCACGCTGGGCCTGGTGGCTAACCAGTTGCAGCAAGAGGCGGAGGCGCGTGGAGAGACGCTACCGCCGCCCGTACGCTTGCAGATCGGCGAACCCAGCTTCCGCACGCCTGAGCATATCAGCCGCGCCGCCATCGCAGCCATCAAGAGCGAGCCGCTGACCTACGGACCTGCCGCTGGCTGGCCCTGGCTGCGCGAATTGCTAGCCGCGAAGATCACGCGCGTCAACAGCTACCAGGTCGGGCCGCAGCAGACCGCTATCGCTATGGGCGGCACGGGCGCCATCCAGACCGCATTGCTTGCGACAGTCAGCACAGGCGACGAGGTGCTCATGCCCGACCCCGGCTGGCCACACTATCGCATGCAGATCGCCGCCTCCGGCGCGACCGCCGCCCCCTACCCGCTCGATCCCCAGAGCGCCTGGCTCCCCGACATAGCACACCTGGAGCGCCTGGTCACGCCGCGTACACGCTTGCTGCTCATCAACACGCCCGGCAATCCCACCGGGGCCGTCTTCCCCGCGCAACTCGTCGCAGACCTGCTGGATTTCGCGCGCCGTCACGATCTCTACCTGCTCTCCGACGAGTGCTACGACGAGATCGTATTCGAGGGCCAGCACACCAGTCCCGCGACGCTGCTCTCGCCCGCCGAGTTCGAGGCCGGCCGCGTGATCGGCATCTACACCTTCTCCAAAACCTACGCTATGACCGGCTGGCGCATCGGCTACATCGTCACTGGCAGTCAGCTTATCAACACCATCACCTCTGTCCTTGATGCCAGTTACACGAATATCAGCACCCTGGTGCAGCGAGCCGCCGTCGCCGCCCTCACCGGTCCCCAGGACTGTGTCGCTCTGATGCGCGAGGCCTATCGTGAACGCCGCGACCTGGCCGTCAGCCTGCTCAAAGAGCATGGTCGCTACCTCTATACCCCGCACGGCGCCTTCTACGCGCTGATCGATGTCACAGGTCCAGGCCGCGAGGCACGGGGCAGCCGCCAGTTCGCGCTCGACCTCCTGCATGCGCGCAACGTAGCCGTGGCCTCCGGCAGCGCCTTCGGGTCAGTGGCAGCCAGCTATGTGCGCATCTCGCTGGCCGCGCCCCCGGACGACATTGAGCGCGGCGTGCGCGAGATCTGCGCGTTCGCGGATTCTTCATCGTAGAGACGCGCCAAGGTTCATTTCTCCGGTCTGTTCCACAATTGAGGTGGAACAGACCGGAGATGACTTTCTGCGAAGAAAGACGCTGCTCACGCCTCGGCTGCGTGTACCGGCTCAAGCGCGCTCACATAGTGACGAACGACATCCTCGTCAGAGGCTAGAGCAAGGGTCAGGATGATCTTTTGTAATGCATCCACATCATCAATGGCCGCGATTTTTTGCTCTACCAATACTTGCAAAGCCGGAAACCGATCTTGCACCAGGCTCATGATAGTCTCGCGAAACTTGTTTTGTGCCAGATCCTGCGCCATTCCCTGTGCCAGATCCTGCGCCATTCCCTGCACACGCTTCTCCACTATCTTTTCTACCTGCTTCTCGGCCATCCTCGCTGCGACCCTCTGAATATGAGGGTCCTCTTCCCATAAATTGTCGTACATGTATAATCGCTCCTCTA
>JALYVR010000452.1 GCA_030853145.1 Chloroflexota bacterium
GTTTACAAGCCCGTGAAGCTGCTTAATCGCATGCTGCTTCACGGGCTTGTAAACGGCGCCCCTACGCATCACTATATCGCTTGGCAGCTTTTATATAGCCTGTCGCAGCGCCGCATCCACCCCATCTGCCACGCGTATATCGTCGGCCCGCAAGTAGTGGAGGAAATCTCTCATTGCGGTTCGTAGCGCATCAAGCATCTCGCCATCGGGGGTGATATCCGGCTCCCACCACCAGCGCGAGATCGTCCAGGTGCCGCGCTCCAGCCGCGAGTCGAGGCGCGCGATAAAGCGCTCGCCATAGAAGACAGGCAGCACGTAGTAGCCCCACTTGCGCGCCTTCTCAGGCTTGTACACCTCCCACAGGTAATCACAGTCGAAGAGTTGCAGGACACCTTTGCGGTCCCACATAAAGCTATCAAGCGGGGCCAGGAAAATGACGCGCGGCGCTGGCAGCGGCGCGTCGAGCAGCTTGAGCGTATCCGTAAGCGCGTAATAGGGCCACTTTTTCTCGCCTATCTGCACAGCCATCAGCACACCAGCTTCGACGAGCTGCGCGATCGCCAGCCTGCGCTCCTTTGCCTCCCCGCAGCTACTCCAGATGCAGGCCTCGGCGGAGGCGCGCAGCAGACCCGTGGCCCGGTAGCGCTGTGTCATGATCCAGCGATAATAGGCGGCCTCGTCCACCAGCGGCGGCGCGCTAAAGTGTTCGGCGGGAATAACGCGCTCCGGCCGATTATAATAGTGGCGCCCACTCTTGCGATGATGCGTAACCAGCAGGCCACACGCCCACAGCGAACGCAAAATCCGTTTGGCAACCGTGGAACCAGCCCACGAATGCCCGCTGCCAACATACGCCTGTTTCTCGAACTCAAGCGATGAGAGCGGCCCCCGCGCATCAATGGCCGCCAGGATCTCTGCTACACTCCCAGCCCCGTTCTCCAGAATCTCGCGATCATGGTACGGGCGATGCTTCTCGCGAATCAACGCGCGCAGGGGCCAATCGGCGACCGGGACGATGCAAGCTTGCTTATCCCAGGCGTCGTAGGCCAGCCGATCATTATATGCCAGCTTCTGCCAATCATCAACCTGATACCCTGGCACACGCGCCTGCAAGACCAGGTCAGGATTGCGTCCCACCGGGTTCAGTGGGTCATACTGAATCGTCCTCAGCCGCTCCAGCACCCCCAGCATATCGGTCTGCGTGAAATGATAGCGCACAAGCAACCGCTGCGCCTGCTCACGCGAGATAGATTCCGTCATAATGCTCCCACGCGCAAAAGTCTCATTCAACCCAACCTATTTCGTGTACGGGCGCCGCTGGCCTGCGCCCTGCTCGCCTGCACTCTCACAATCTAACGCAGCCCGCTCCTGGCTAACCATTCCTGGATCGTTTTGCCATGCTCCTCGTAGTGCTCATAGGTATCGCCTGCCACGAATTGCCAGAGTGGCTCATGCATCCAGGTAAAGCTATCCTGCTCGATCAAATCACGCTCGGGAAGCGCCTGCAAGGTATCCAATACTTCGCGATACGAAGTGCGAAACTCCGCCCGAACGTCGGCAAGCGGGAGAGATTTGTACTGTTCATAGAATGCCGCGTTCCTGCGATCAATCTCTTCATCGGCGCTTTCCTGCGGCGGCCACGACGGCGCCTCGCCTCGCACAGCGGCTTGCAAGACGGCAAGCATGCGCTTTTGCCAGGCCATCAAGTGGGCCAGGTTATCTTTGACCGACCACTCGCCATCCACCCGCACGGTTGTCATCTGCTCCTCGCTGAGCGAGCTGATGAGCTGTTCCAACTCGGCGTAGCCGGTCTGCACCTTCTTGAGCAATGTGGGCTTATCCATGTGCTCCTCTGTCATTACGGCTTCCTTTCATGTTTGCTACGTTTACTTTCAGCTTACCATAGAAACAGGTTATAATACGCCCTGTTTCACAATTGTTTCGTTAGCAGTTCTGTACCGCTCTGCGCGAAGTATGTGTTACCTATTTTAATAAGTCACGTTCTAATAATTAAGAGATTATATTTAGATATCGTCTCTATTACTTGACAATAAATAAAATATTATTCTCGTAGCGAGGAAATATTTTGTAGGGGAAGTGAAGGGCATGATGAGACAACAACCACCTGAGTATGGGCAACCATACGAACAACCACCATCACAATATTATGGACAATTACCCCAACCACAGTACAGCCAGCCATGGCACCCGCCTCTGTATCAGCCACCTCAAAAGAAGGCATCCCGCCTCTGGCTCTGGATCATCCTTGGGGTAGTCGCGGTGCTGCTTCTTGGCTGTATTGGCATCTTTACTCTGGTAGGAGCGGCAGCTACAAGCGCGACCAGCACCATCAGCGCCACAACCACAGTAGCGTCATCAGGCAATGCCCCTGGTAGCTCACAGACCGGCAAAGTCGGGCAGACCATCACCCTGGACAATGTAGCCACGACCCTCGTGTCAGTCAAGACCCTGGCAGCCGATGATTTTATCAAGCCGAAGCCGGGCAACGAATTCATCGTAGTGCATGTCAAAATTGCGAACAATAGCACTGCCGAACAAGACTACAATCCCTTTGATTTTCATGCACGATCAGGCAGTGGCAATATTACTGATGAGGAAATACCCCCCTCATCGTATACAAGTAACAACACACTCAGTAGCGGCAAGCTTTCACCAGGCGGCACGGTTGAAGGCGATATCGTGTTCCAGGTACCGAAGAATGACCACCAGGCGCAGCTCACCTGGCAGCCGAGCTTCTTTGGCAACGCGGGCGACAACGGGTGGAACCTGGGGCTGTAGTTCACCCTGTTTCGAAGATCATGACACAAGCATCTGACCACACACCTCTGCTTCTCACCCATATGGTTGCAGAAGTGACAAAGGTAACATTTCTTCGTCCATAAAAGTGGAGGGATATGGATAGTACAATTGTATATATGTACTCCTATATCTGGAGAGGAGGTGGTCAGGTGGAAGTAGAAGAGTATCTCCGAAAACTGCGTGCCGTTCATGATACCATAGAGACCTTACAGGGAAGGATCAGTCTTCAGGAGACGGAAGTGGCACTCACATGGGCGAATCTGTTGCTCGAACAGACAATTCGGTCTTTGCCAAGTCCAGAGATCGAATTGTGTGTGAATAGGATCCTCGATGTTGCCCAACAGGTGCTGGGATGTGCGTTTGAGTACCATGAACTGGCTCATCTGTTACTGAAGAAGCGCCTAGAACGCGATATTGAAGATTGCCCTACACTCTTTGCACTGGCGGTCTCTCAAAGTTCTTGAGGCAAGAGCGCGCAAGAAGATAGCACAGCGTGTGAACTACCTGGATAGTTTTCCAATTTTTCTACCATGTGGATATGATTCTAAGATCCGCAAGAGGCTGCCAGTCTGAGGCTGGCAGCCTCTTGCGGATCTATTTTCTGCTAATAACGGGCCTGGCGCTATTCAGAACTTCAGCAACGCATACTGAACCACGACAATTGACAAGCCCACGAATCAGGTTATAATATGTCCTGATTACGAACGAATTTTCGTGAGAGGGGCGAGTATGTACTTCCCAACGACGCGGGTCCTGACGGTCCTGGAACTCTTACAATCGCGCCAGCAAATAAGCGGGCCCGAACTGGCGGCGCGCCTGGAGGTGAACACGCGTACTGTGCGCCGCTATATCACGATGCTGCAGGACCTGGGCATTCCCGTCGAGGCTGAGCGCGGGCGACACGGCACGTATCGGCTGCGGCCCGGCTTCAAACTGCCGCCGCTGATGTTCACAGAGGATGAGGCCCTGGCCCTCACCCTGGGCCTGCTAGCAGCGCGCAAGCTGGACCTGGCTGTAGCGGTGCCCGCCGTCGAGGGCGCGCTTGCTAAGATCGAGCGCGTGCTGCCAACTGCTCTGCGCGAACGGGTGCAGGCGGTACAGGAGACGCTAGCGTTTGACTTTCCACGCACCGGCAAGACGCCGCCCGGCGAGATCGTCGTCACTCTGAGTGAGGCCGCGCAGCAGGGGAGACGCGCCTGGCTGCACTATCAATCATGGTCGGGAGAGGTAACCGAACGCGCTGTCGATCTCTACGGGCTGGTCTACCGCTCAGGCTTCTGGTACGCCGTGGGCTTCTGTCACCTGCGCGTGGGCATTCGCGTCTTCCGCCTGGACCGCCTGCTGCACGTTGAGAAGCGCGCCGAGGTCTACACGCGCCCCACCGACTTCGATTGCCTGGCCTATGTAACCCACTCCATCCCTATGACGCCCGCACGCTGGCTGGTTGATGTGCTACTGCTGGAGACAACCCTGGAGCAGGCACAACAGATGATCCCACCAGCCCTGGCTATCCTCGAACAGACCCCTGACGGCGTTGTCTTCCGCTGCTACGCCAACCACCTGGATTGGGTAGCATACATCCTGGCGGGTATCGGCTGCCGGCTGGTCATCCGCGAACCTTCCGAATTGCGCGCCTCCCTGCAACACCTCGCGGAACGCGTTGCCCAACTGGCAAACCCGTAAAGCCGTAGGGCAGGCTTAAGGATTCCTTGCCTCAGGGGGGGCTTTTGCCTGAAAAAAGGAGACTCCGCCTGAGGCCACGATGATGAGTGCCAGCGCAACGAGGGCGCGCAGGCTCGTTGTCTCCCTCAGCACGATAAAGCCAACGAGCGCTGCGATAGCTGGCTCCAGGCTCATCAGCACGCCGAACACGCCGGCAGGCAGTCGTCTGAGCGCCTCAAGTTCCAGCGAAAAGGGGATAACGGTAGAAAGCACGGCGACACCAACCCCTACCAGCAACACCTTCGGCGTCAATAATGCCGCTCCCCCGCTCGCCACCCCGATAGGAATGAGCGCGAGAGC
>JALYVR010000453.1 GCA_030853145.1 Chloroflexota bacterium
CCCGTCAGGGTTGCGCTATTGGAAGTTGTCGTCAGCACGTTATTGGATTGCGTGACGCCGGCCATATCATTGCCGTTGATGCCAGGCAGGCGCGCGAAGAGGCCCGCATCGATAAGTTTCGGGAAGTAGATAAAGCGCAACTGCCCACGCTGGAAACGCGCCTGATTGATCACCGAGACATTATAGCCAACGCCGACATGCATGTTGATGGGATCGCCATAATTCTGATAGGTCACATTAAAGGCCGTGCTGTCAGAACTCACCCAGGTCACAAAGGCTACGTGGCCCGCGGCACCAAAGGCCCAGACCCCATCGGCAACCGGAAAGACAGCCAGTGAGCCAACGCGGGGAGTTGATCCCGCTGGCAACCCGGCCCGTTCGGCGCTCACGCCCCACTCGGCGGCATTCCCCCAGTTAGGCGGCAGATTATAGTCAAGTAAATGCCACTGTTCCCACGCCCACCAGACGCAGTTACCGCCGGCCGGAAGCGGGCCTGGACACAGCCCATAGGGGTTCCCATCGGACGAGAACGCCAGGTGCCGGCAGGACGCGTCTACCGTCGGGCTGGTATGATCCAGCAGCGCGGTGGCATTGACCTGGTTGGAGTTGAATGGACCGAACTCAACACAGATCAACCAGCATAAAAGCACCAGCCCAACGGTAGCGGCCAGGCGGCGCCGGCGAGCAAAAGCAGACAGCGACCTTCCACTGCGCATCGCTGATCGGAAGATAGCCGAAGGAGGCATGCGACCACTCCTTACCTACGAAATAAATATCGGCACCTGAGCAGTATTGCAGGCACAGCACAGGCATACGCGTTTCACTTCAATCCGTGTAGAGTATATCATCGTAACGAAATACGCGCAAGTATCCAACATAGCTTTTGCTGAGGCAATGAGCGGCTTTTCTCTACCGTTGGTCAGCCTGATCAAGTGTTGAGGGAGGTCTTTTTTCTATGACGATCAAAGAAGCTTTCGAGCCGCACAAGCCATTGTTTTGCCAGAAGGACCAGTACAGCGAGCAATATGATAAGCATGCCAACAAGGGCGGGAAGATAGAAGCCGCTATTCATGCCATAGTGGATAACCGCGCCAGGCCAGATGCTGCGCGTTTTTAGTTTGATGATAGCCCAGCCAACCCCTGCCACAAAGGCATCACTCAAAGCAGTCTGGAAGCCGAATGAGAGATGGGGCAGGCCAAACAAAACGGCTGACCAGAGCACGGCGAACCAGGGAGGGAAGCGCTTCAGCAAGACAACAATGATGAGGCCACGAAACAGTGTCTCTTCTACCAGGGGTGGCTGGAGGTTCGTGACCCACCAGATCCAATTATAGTTAGCGCGCCAGTGATACGGCCCAATAGACTGTGTAACATAGAATAAAGGAAGCACATGTAGCGCAACGAGGATGCTCACAACCACCAGGGCGACACTGATGCTGACAAGGCCAAATCTGGAGATCCCTATAAGTCCGATACTGCGTAGAAACGCTTTATAGTCGTCGAGACGAATACCGAGCAGAGCGGGAACCAGCCCCAGGTAGAGGGCCACGCCCAACACGATCATAGTCAGGTAAGCACAAAGCAGAAAGAGGTTATCAACGGGCTGACCGGCAGCGGAGCGATAGTGAAAGAACAGCGCGGCCAGCCATCGGCCAAGGAAAAGCGAGGTATAGGAGAGAGGAAACCAGCTCAGTCCTAAGAGGGTTGCCAGAAGCCATGTTTTGACCTGTGCTTGATGACAAAGAAACCATGAACGAACAGTGAATAGCATCGCCTGCAAGCCCTTTCGCCAGACAGCGCAATTTCGCTATGCTGAGTATACCATGGATCCATGGATTACCAGGCTTGACAAAGGACTGAGGCAGTGCTATTATTCCTCATGTCCAAAGGCTGGACAACATCACTGGGATAGGGGCAATTAGCTCAGTCTGGTTAGAGCACTACCTTGACATGGTAGGGGTCACAGGTTCGAGTCCTGTATTGCCCACTAATGAGAAGAGACGGCTTCAATAAGGCCGTCTCTTTTTCATTACCTAAGATTTCAGGAAACCTAAGAAAGTACGTAACCAGGGGTTCACCTAAAAGGCGAGAGCCTCATGGTGACAGAACACCCATAGTATTCAAACGAGAAGCGTAGCAGTCCATGCAACAGATCATCACTGCCAAACTGAAACTCTTAACGACACCGCAGCAGCATCACGTGCTCCGCCAGACTCAACTGGCGGAGCACGTGATGCCCTCAACTATGTGAGTCAGTATGCCTTTGCTCATGGCATATAAAAAAGCCTCCCGACGAAAACGGGAGGCTTTTTTCGTGACGTAACCTGCTTACCTCTTCAGAGCCGCTCCTATTGCAGCACAGGCAGTTGCGTGATGCCCTCCTCACGCGTGCGATGGTGGCCGGCGGTGGCCTGGATGCCACCTTCGGGATAGATCATCTTCGCTTCATGCTCTGGCAGCAGGCTGGCGACCTCTTTCAGCACGGCATCCAGGAACTGATCTTCGGGAACGGTTTTGATGACCTCGCCTTTGCGGAAAATCACGCCCTTGCCCTTGCCGCCGGCCAGGCCAACGTCGGCATCGCGCGACTCGCCAGGTCCATTGACCACGCAGCCCATCACGGCCACGTGGATAGGTGTCTGCACCTTTGCCAGGCGGCGCTCCACCTCGTTGGCAACCTCGATCACATCGATCTCCACGCGCCCACACGAGGGGCAGGAGACGAAGGTCACGCCCCGGTTGCGCAGCTCAAGCGAGCGCAGGATCTCGTAAGCCACAGGGATCTCTTCCTCCGGCTCGGCGCTCAGGCTCACACGCATGGTGTCGCCGATGCCCTGGGACAGCAGTAAGCTCATGCCTACGGCTGACTTCACGGCACCGGTCACATGCGTCCCAGCCTCGGTGATGCCCAGGTGCAGGGGGTAGTCCGAGCGCTCCGAGAAGCGGCGATAGGCCTCGACGGCGGTCAGCGGGGTGGAGGATTTCAGGGAGACCTTGATCTCGTGAAAATCCAACTCTTCGCACCAGCCGATATACTCCAGCGCCTTGCTCACCATACGCTCGGCCAGGCGCTCGCGCTCTTTACGGCGCATCTCAGCCGGATCGCTACGCTCGAAGACACCATCGTCGCGCAGCCTGACCTGCACTCGCTGTATCTGGGCGCGCTGGTCGAGAGCATCGATTGAGCCAGAATTGACGCCGATGCGCATGGAGACGCCGCGCTCTTTGCAGGCCGCGATAATCTCCTCTAGTGAGAGGCGACCATTGATCAGGTTACCAGGGTTAATACGCACAGCATCGATCCCCTGGCGAATGGATTCCAGAGCCAGGCTGTGTTTATAGTGAATATCCGCGATCAGCGGGATATGAATACGTTTTTTAATCGCGCCGATGGCAAGAGCATCCTCTTCCTCCGGGACAGCCACGCGCACCATCTCGCAGCCGACCTCTTCCAGGCGTAGGATCTGCGCAACCGTGCTCTCAACGTCACGGGTGTAGGTGGTACACATCGACTGCACAATGATGGGCGCATCGCCACCAATGGCTACATTGCCGACATGAATCTGCCGGGTTTTCCGTCGCATAGCAAACAACTCCATTTTTATGCCTTATATAACTGAGACGCCTGCTAACCGGCGTCCAGGTCATAGTATAAGTTACCCACCCCAATGGAGGACATCACTGATCGTGATCACCACCATTAACGTAAGCAGAAGGGCCATACCTACAAAATTGATCAACCCCTCACGTTCTGGTCGCAGGCGCTTGCCGCCGCGCAGGATCTCGATCAAGATCAGCACCACGCGCCCACCATCCAGAGCGGGGAAGGGCAGAATGTTGATAATCATCAGATTCAGGCTCAAGATCGCCGTCAGGCTCAGAATCGGCCACCAGCCGAAGACAGGTACGCTCTGGGCCACCTCGCCGGTGATTTTCACGATGCCCACAGGACCCGCAAACTGCGCCTTTTGCGCGCCGGTAATGATCTGTACCAGTCCCCCAATAAAATCGCGCGTCACCACAAAGGTATGTTGCACACCTTTGATGGGCGCCTGCCAGATCGGGGAACTGATATAGACGATCTTCTCTTCAACCCCCATCGGTCCCTGCCCTGCCGGCGGGTTCACACGCACATCCACCGGGGCCTTGATAGGCTGAGGGCTGCCGGCACGTTTGATGACCAGATACACCCGGACAGTGGAAGCGTGATTCTTGTTATTGGCAATCGCCTGGCCCACGATATCCTGCACATCCGTGAATAGCTGTACAGAATGGCCATTGGCCGACACGATGGTGTCGTCAGCGCGCAGCCCGGCCTGAGCGGCCGGCGTGCCCGGAACAACCTTACCGATAACGGCTGGATAGGTCGGCTCTCCCAGGCTATAGGCGACGCTGAATAAGACCATCGCCAGCAGGAAGTTCATCGTCACGCCCGCGCAGAGGACGATGATGCGCTTGCCGGCTGATTTGGCGGCAAAGCTGTTGGGATCATATCTGCCCTCTTCGTCATACACATCGCCGCTCTCACCTGGCATGCGCACAAAACCGCCGATAGGCAGCAGGTTGAGCGAATAGATCGTGTGATCCGAGACCGCGCCAGGCACAGTTACACCGCCACTGGCGCCACCGAAGGGGGTCTGCTTGTTCAAGTACGCGGCTGGATCTTCTTCACCGCGCTTGCCGGCAAACCAGATCACCTCCCAGCCTCCGCTATCCCGTTTACGAATACCAACCACGCGCGGCGGGAGGCCCAGTCCAAATTCCTCTACCCGGATACCGGCCCACTTCGCGGTAATAAAGTGGCCAAGCTCATGAACAAGCACAAGC
>JALYVR010000454.1 GCA_030853145.1 Chloroflexota bacterium
GCCCCGCCCTACGGACCCCCCCCCGCTACCCGCTCGTTCATGCCCATGAGGCAAGCCCTCGTCTCTACGCGGATCAGCCCTATCTCCTCCCGCTAGATGTCATCTTTTACTACACAAGAAGCAAGTTAGCGCTAAATAAGCATTTAAGTTATATAAATATTCTATTAAGAGTTCTTGTATAATTTACGACAGATATTGATATATCCAGAAAGAAGGACTATAATGCTCTTTGGCGGTAGTGGAAATTCTCCAGTTGTTTGGATAGAGTGCTTGTTCGTAGTGTAGTGTTGTGTAGCGGGATAAGTGTGATTGGTTAGAGGGGATAAAGAGTATGGATGAAAGCCAGTATCTCTCTTCAGGACAACAACGAGCGCGGGCACGTTGGAACACGCATGCCACCGGTGCGGCGTTTGATCGAAAAAAGGTCGCGTATCTCAATAATCAGGCGCAGGCATTCATTGTGCAGCAGGCGTTTTGCGTGCTGGCTGGGCCGGGGGTCAAAGGCGAATTATGTGGTCTTATTGCCTCAGGCAAGCCGGGCTTTGTCCAAACGCCAGACGCCTATACATGTGTGCTGGAACTGGATGAGCAGCTCGCGGGTACGTGTTGTGTGCGGGAACTCTATCATTCCTCGGAGGCAGGGCAGAGTACGCACATCGGGCTATTTTTTATCTCTCATCCTACACGTGAGCGGCTCTGTGTGCAAGGGGTGGCGAAGGTGCTATCAAGTTATGTCCTTGATGGGCAGCAGCGGCCGAAATTTCAGTGCAAGCTTTATGTGAATGTGCAGCAAGCCTTTTTCCATTGTCCAAAGTATATCCATACGCGTATTGCGGGGTTGACCCGCGCGGAAACGACATCGCCGGTTGCACGTATCTCTTATCAGGAGTGGCAGCTTCAGGAGGTGGGGGGCAGGCGTTGCTCGTTTCTATCTGAAGCGGTTCGTGGCTTCATTGCGCGCCAGACGCTGTGTTTTATCTGCACTATTGATCGACGAGGCCACTGTGCCGTCAACCACCGGGGAGGGGCGCGGGGTTTCCTGGTCACTTTAGCGCCAGATGGCATCCTTCCGGGAGGGACCATTGTGCTACCCGATTACGCGGGCAATGGAGCCTTTGAAGCCATTGGCAACATTTTAGAAACGGGGCAGGTCACGCTCGTTGTTCCTGACTACGCGATGCATCTTGCGCTCTCCATCTCTGGCGTGGCAAGCGTTGTAGGCCGGAATGCCCTCTCGTCAGACCTGGCGGACCGCTGTCCTGGGGCCGAGCGGGTGGTGGCCCTGGCGGTACAATATGTGGAGGTGCAGCGCAGCGATTGGAGGGTGCCGCTGGCCTACGAGCGCGCGCGGGCCTCATCTATTGCTATGCAACGTGAACGAGCTATAGTTTGCCGTGTATAGCAGTCATGATCACCTGGTGAATAGATTGGTAGATAGGTAGTTTTGAGGGGAATACAATATGCACGGGTTGATTTTTGTCACATGGGAGAAGTACCTGACTGAACGATTCGGGGAGGAATTTCTGCACATCTATAGAAAAACGATTGGAGAAACGCCGGCATCGGCTCCCCTGGCGAGTCGCGTCTACAATGATGATACTTTGTTAGCTGGTGTGCATGCCGCGAGTAAATTAACTGGGCTGACCACCGATACATTGTTGCGAGAAGCTGGCCGCTATTACCTGATGAACGGCTTGACGACGCACCGCTGCGCCTATATTCTGACGCAGGTGCATAGCGCGCGTGAACTCTTGTTGGCGATGCGGGGCGCGCATTCACAGATGCGACGCACCCCCGATAAGTTGATCCCCCCCGTCTTTAGCTATGAGATGATCTCAACGAATCCGAATGAGCTGGTATTGATTTATGATAGCCCTCGCCATATGTGTTCTATGTTGTGGGGCGCTATCGAGGGAGCTGCGCAACGCTACGGTGAGCGAGTGCGCATCGCCGAGCGCGCCTGTATGAAGCAAGGGGCAGCGGCATGCCGTTTCGAACTATGTTTCTTTCCTCCTGCCCAGGCACTGGCGTTGCGTGTAGAGTCTCCCCAGCAGATAGCACGCAGGCGTACCCAGCAACAACTGGCAAATGTTGTGCTGGCAACCTTGCCTGCCTCCAACGGCATAACATTGCTGGAACTGCGGACACTGCTCCAGCTTCGCAACGTCAATGCCTCTCACACGCGACCAATCGTGCTCCTGGAAGCGCTGACTCATCTCCAGCATGCCGGACTGGTGAGCAGCACCGCTAATCAACCGGGCGATGACCTTAGTCACCGGCGCTACTGGCGCGCTCCAACTGCGGAGGAATCGCTTTCAGTTCCACATGGCCATGGCCATCCGTGAGTAGGGCGCTCACTTACTCACTGTGAGGTATTTCTGCGGTGCCACGCACGCTTTTTTATGGCAAGGGAGATCGATGGGCCGTATGGTATACTGTATTCTCAATACAGGAGCAAAAACCATATGCGACCCAAAGAATACCTCATGCTCTTCGCTCTGGCGGCGGTGTGGGGAGCGTCTTTCTTGTTTATCAAAGTCGCGGTACAAGAGATGTCTCCATTGACGTTGGTGGGGGTGCGACTGCTTTTTGGCGCCTTAGGACTGCTCGTCATTGTGCCATTCCGGCCGACGATTATGCGGGGCTGGCATACACGTCTACGCGGCTTCTTCTTCGTGGCTATTTTTAACGCCGTCATTCCCTAGTAACAACATTATCCATAGGAGCATATTCGATGTCAGCAGCACCCATACGTATTCTGGCCGTCGATGTCGGCACAGGGACGCAAGATATGCTCTTTTTCGAGAGCGGCAAGGCTATAGAGAACAACTTTAAACTGGTGATGCCCTCGCCAACCGTCATCGTGGCCGAGCGCATCAAACGGGCAACCGAGCGCGGGCAAGCGCTGGTCCTCACCGGTGTGACGATGGGGGGCGGGCCGTGTCATTGGGCGGCGCGCGATCACGCGCTGGCCGGCTACAAGGTAGCGGTGACCCCGGAGGCGGGGAAGACCTTCGATGATGATCTGAGCATGGTGGAGCAGATGGGTTTCGAGATCGTTGCTGAGGCGGAGGCGGCACGCAGGGCTGAGCACGCTGATATGCTGCATATCGAGTTGCAGGATGTGGATGCACAGGCGATCATCGCCGCGCTACGGGCCTTCGGCGTCGATCCACGCGTCGACGCGATGGCCATCGCGGCCTTCGATCACGGCGCAGCACCTCCCGGCATAAGCGACCGGCGCTTTCGCTTCGACTTCATTGAGCAGACTGTGCGCCGCGATCCGACGCCCAGCGCCTTTGCTTATCGTGCCGACGCCATTCCTGCCGACCTGACACGCCTGCACGCAGTTGCCGGCAGCGCTGCGCGCTATATCGAACAAAGCGACTCAGACCCCCATATCCCGCTCCTGCTGATGGATACCGGCTCGGCGGCAGTCCTGGGCGCCTTAGAGGACCCCCTGGTGAGAAGTCAACGCGAAAGCCTGCTCTGTAACATCGGCAACTTCCATACGCTGGCCTTTCACCTGATCGATGGCCGCATCACCGGCATCTTTGAGCACCATACAGGAGAGATCGACCAGGCGCGGCTGGAGCATCTGCTTGTGAGGCTGGCCGCTGGCACGCTCACCAACGACGAGGTGTATTACGACAGCGGTCATGGCGCGCTGGTGCTCCAGCAGACGGAGACAAAGGGAGCTGCTTTCCCTTTCCTGGCTGTAACCGGACCCCGCAGGCAATTACTGCGTGGCTCGCAGCTTTCGCCGTATGAAGCAGTGCCTCACGGGGATATGATGCTATCCGGTTGCTATGGCCTGCTGCGCGCCCTTGCCGATCACCAGCCGGAACTGGCCCCTCTGATCGAGCCTGCGCTCCTGGGTGGGTGATACTTGTGAGTATGCCAGATCTGAGGTTGGAGGCTTCAACTTTCTCCAGTGATATCCCATCCACTCTTGAGCCAAACTGTCAAGAAGATGTCTTACCCGGAAGCCAGAAGGTCCAGCCGAGCAGTGCAATATTGTCTGGTTCGTGTTCACGAATCAAGAGTTTCGCAGACGCGCGGTGGACTGGGAGGGAATCGCACAAACGGTACTGGCGCAATTTCGTGTAAGCAGCGGTCACGCGCCAGGAGATGTGTGGTTTACGGCCCTCATTGAAGCTCTGAAGCAAGCTAGCCGTGAGTTTCGCATGTGGTGGCCTCGTCATGAGGTCAAAGGAAGGCAGGATGGAGTAAAGAACTCATTCATCCTCTCGTTGGATACTTAGTGCTAGAATATACCACGTTTCAGGTGAGCGAAGCTCCAGACCAGCATGTGTGCGTCTATCTTGCATCTCCTGCGACGGATACTGCGAAAAAATCCACGATCTCCTAAGCAGCGAGCAGATCAAGGTATGAGGAAGAGCGTCAAAGGGGAAGTAAACCTGGCCCAGGGTTTGCGCTCGCTTGACTTTCCCCGACCAGTGGAGTACCATAGCCACGTCAGTAACGGCTGTTACTGACATTTATCATTTGGGGGTAGAGATCCATGCTTGAGCGCGAACCTGTGCGCTGGCTGCAACTGACTTACAGGGTGCCTAGCGAACCATCGCAGAAGCGCGTCTGGGTATGGCGCCGTTTGCAGAACCTTGGTGCGTACGCTCTCCAGAACTCGGTCTACCTGCTGCCTTTTTCGGAAGAGATCGAAAAACACTTCCGCCAACTTGCTCATGAGATTCACGAGATGGGTGGCGAGGCCAGTATTTTTTCTGTAGTGGCCCTGGATATGGTGGACGAACGCCGTATTATGCAGACGTTGCTGGAAGCGCGTCACGCGGAATATGAT
>JALYVR010000023.1 GCA_030853145.1 Chloroflexota bacterium
GGTCATTGCCGTTGCCATCGCTGGTATAGCTAGCAATGCGCCACTGGCCATCGCTATCTTGCTGGAGCGTGAATGTGAGTTGATATGGTTTCTGTACCTTGTTGCGGGTGATAGTATAGCTATAGGTCCAGACATTGTTGTTTTCTTGCGCGCTGCCGCTCACCTCGGTATAATTTGTGACCGTCCCGAAGCAGTGGTCATCCTGCCTGGCCTGTTGCGTAAAATCATCTGACGAGGTCGAAAGAGTGATCGTAGGACCAAGAGAGCTATAGGCCTGCGCATAGTTCTGGCTACCAACCGCCGCGAGAAAGTTTCCCACCGTAGAAGCAGGGGCACCGCCCGCGTTGAGCGCCTGCGAGACATTGGTAACTGCGTAGGCACCAACAAAGGTGAGTACGCCACACACCACGAGCAAGATAGTCACCAGCAGAAGCCACCAGCCTCGACTCCTGCGTCGCGGCGGTGTGCGCACCGGGCGACTGACCCGCGTTGTTGTGGGAGGTCGATCAAGATGCGCCATACCGGGGGGCCGCTGAGGGATGGTTCGCTGCTTCCCTGTGCCATTTGATCCATTTGTAGCGGCAAAGCGCGGATGAGAATACTGCTCCCACGGCCCGTTACCCTGTCCTGGTCGCTCTTGCATGGCTATCCTCCTTGTTTTGAACGGTCGGTCAGTTCGCTTATGGCTTTACCAGAATCGTACCGGCGAGATGCGCGTGAGCGCGCTGTAGCTGTTCCTGCGCCTGCTTCGCCTGGGACCGGGTAGTGCGACCCGTGACAATCACCAGAAACACCTGGTCCACCAGGGCACTCAGGAGCGAGGCATCAGGGCCATTGAGCACAGGTGGGCTGCTGAATACAATCATTCCCGGTTGTTTCTCGGTCTCCGCCAGGAACTGCCGCAAGGCGCTCACCAGACCCTCCAGTCGTGATGCGAAAGGCAAGAGGCCTGTTTCCGTTGGCGCGCCCGCGCACAGTAGGCGCAGACCAGGAATGAATGTCGTGTTCACAGAGGAGGCGATCTTCTCAGGTGTGAGGACCTCTTCGGTCAGCAAGTGAGAGATCCCGGCGCCATCACCCAACCCAAAACGTTGCTGGAGGCCTGGATGGCGCAGGTCGGCATCCACCAGGAGCGTAGGCGTGTTGCTCTGTGCCGCGACGATGGCCAGGTTGGCGGCTACCGTCACCTGCGAAGCGGAGTCAGTGGGAGTTGTAAGCAGCAGAGCGAGTTGTTTGATCTGGCTGCTATCCCAGTCCAGGCGTATATTCGCGAATGCCATATGAAAGGCGTTGCTATATGCACTGCCTGTATCATAATCCGTGAGCAACGTATAGTGCTCATCTGAGTTATTACCCACGCAAAATGCTCTCCTATGCTCTTATTTTCACGAGCCATAATATAAGTAATAAGGCGCAAAGCCTGAGGACCATGCCCCTCTCTGTCTCCGCGTATAATGCCCCAGGTACTATAGCTACAGAGTAAACAGCTTGTCAAGACATACCATACAAATGTACAGAGCAGGGCATCGCACGCGTTCTTCGTAGCTGCGTGATGGATCACACGTGGGCCGGCCAGACTGTATGTCAGCCCGCGCGTGATCCATCACGCAGCTACGAAAGGCGAGAGCTTCTCAAATCGTGAGGGCAAGATTACCCTCACGATTTGAAATTTGAGATACCCTACACAAATGTTTCAGCCCCGCTACGTTACCGAGACGGGCAGTTTGCGGCTCACACTGCTCCTCCCCGACGCGGGTGGGCGCGGCAGGCTCCCATACACAGGAACTTGCAACAACTGCGCCACCTCTTCCTTGTCACGAAGGCGATCATCCAGGTAATCCACCAGGAACGCCAGCGCGATCCCCACAAGCAGCGCGATCAGCAGCATCAGGATAAGCAGAGTCTTCTTGTTCGAGGATGCCCCGGCGCCTAACGCAGGGTCAGAAGCAGCGCTCAGAACGCGGGCTGTGAAGGCGGGTTGGACCTGGTTCGCCGTTGGATCATGCGCAGGATTGTTCGCCACCACATAATCGAGGTAGCTGCCAATATTCGTTGTAAGCACCTCACTGACGGCTGAGGCAATGGCCCAGGCTCCCGCCGGAGTTATCCAAGACACATCAATAGTTACCAAACTATGGATATGCGATGGACTCAGAGCGCCTCCAACCGCGCCAGGGTCCAGATTACCAAGATCGGGATTAGGGCCATAGCGCTGCACGATCCTGTCCCTGTCAGTCGCGATCTGCTGTACAACCGCAACATCGAATTCTCTCAACGTCAAAACAGGCCCTGTGGTCAGGGCATCAGCGAGCGCCTCTGAGACAACCACATTATCCGCATAGCTGGGATCGGTTCCCTTCGTGGTCGCCTGGAGGCCAACCTGCATAACCACACTGGAATGAAACGAGGACAAGGCGCCTGGCGTCTTCCTCAGGTGATAATATTGATAACCGGCGTACAGGCCGACGATACCTACAATAAGTGCAATTATCCAAATACGCCGCCAGAGAATAGCTGCATAAGTTTTGAGTTCCACGGTAGTGCTTACCTCATCTCTATATGTTAGAGTGTCAGATTACTCGTCGGAGTACGCGACTCCCTCGGCTTGCGCTCGCTAAGCCTGGTCTCTATGAATTGCATGACACGACGCCGGAAACGAGGCATATCGAATTCCAACGCGTGATTACGGATGGCCTGCGGATCAAATCTTTGGGTATCAAACGAGGCCAACACCTCTGCCAGACTCTCAGCCGTCTGCTCTCGGAAGAACAGCCCCGTCACGCCATCAACGATGGATGCGAGCGCGCCGCCCGCCCCATAGGCGATCACCGGGCGGCCAGATGCCTGGGCCTCCAGCGGGGTAATGCCAAAGTCCTCGTCACCGGGGAACAGGAGCGCCCGGCAGTGCGCATAATAGTGCAGCACCTCTTCATCCGAGAGGTGTCCAGCAAAGCGAATCGTTGGTCCCGCCATCTGTTTCAGCCGTGGCAGGTCGCGGCCTTTGCCAATAACCACCAGCGGCAGTTGTAGCCGATTGCAGGCCTCGATCGCCAGGTCAACACGCTTGTAGGGGATCAGCCGGCTAACCACCAGGAAGTAATCTTCCGGCTGTGTAGTGGGATCAAACATGAAACGGCTGGCATCCACGGGCGGCGGAATATACGCGGCCTCGCGCCGGTAATACTTGCGAATGCGTTCGGCCACAACCGGCGAGTTTGCGATAAAGTGATCCACGCGCTGAGCGCTGACCTGATCCCAGACGCGCAGGCCAGAAATAACGAAAGGCAGCACACCACGCGTCATCTTCCCTAAATGTTCACGCTCAACATATTCATTATAATTCCAACACCAACGCATAGGCGTATGGCAGTAACAGACATGCATGGTTTCGGGTGCGGTAATCACACCCTTGCCAAAGGCGCTGGAACTGCTGAGTACAAGATCGTAGCCGCGCAGGTCTAGCCTCTCCATAGCGAACGGATAAAACGGCAGATATGGCTGGTGATGACTGGTTACCAGGGGCAACTTCTGCATAAAAGAGGTACGAATGTCCATCTTCTGAAAAGCGGGATCGACGCGCTTAGGATCATAGATCGACGTGTAGAGCGGGGCGTCAGGAAAGATCTCGTGGAACGCCAGGACAACACGCTCCGCCCCCCCCATTTGATTAAGATAGTCGTGAACCAGTGCTACCTTCATGCTGCCATCCCTCATTCACATATTTCGATAGATATACGCGTCGGCTAATAGGCCCCGCGACTGAACAGGACCGCTGGAATAGTGCGCAGGAGTATCTGGAAGTACAGGTGCATCGACCAGTTTTCGATATAGTACAGATCCATCAACACGCCTTCATCAAAGCTGAGATCGCTGCGACCGCGCACCTGCCACAGGCCAGTCATGCCCGGTTTGATGGCCAGGCGGCCTCGCTGCCACTCCTCATATTGCGCCACCTCGTGGGGTAGCGCCGGGCGGGGTCCCACCAGGCTCATCTCACCTCTGATCACATTAATGAGCTGCGGGATCTCGTCAATGCTAGTACGGCGGAGAAAGCGCCCCACGGGGGTAATCCGGGGGTCCGAGCGCATCTTAAAGAGGGGGCCCTGGGCCTCGTTTTTCGCCATAAGCGCCGCCAGTACCTCATCCGCGTTTCTGTACATCGAGCGGAACTTATAGACCTTGAAAGGCCGGCCTTCCAGTCCGATGCGCGTCTGCCTGTAAATGATCGGACCAGGTGAGTTCAGGCGAATCGCCGCCGCGATGCATAACCAGACCGGTGAGCCTACGATGATCGTCAGGCTGGCAACGACAATATCCACCAGGCGCGTAATCGCTCGCTGCCAGGAGTTAAGCGAGACCTGCTTGATGCCTATCAGCGGAATGCCTTCCACGGCCTCCATATCGATACGCGAGAGACTCAGTTCATACAGGTCGGGCGCAAGCTTAAAGGACGCCCCGAAGCGTTCGCAGAGGCGCACCGTCCTGATGACCTGCTGGTGCAGGTGCGAGGGCAGAGCAATGATGACCTCATCGACCTGCATCGAACGAATCACCAGGTTCAGGTCCTCCAGCGTCCCCAGCATCTTAAAGCGTCCGAAGTCACTGGGCGGATTCTCCATATCATGCAAGAAGCCGACAACCGAATAGCCCAGGGCTGGATTGGCGGCGATATGCTGCATAATCATCTTGCCCAGCCGTCCAGAGCCAACCACCAGCAAGCGCGTCTCGCCCAGGCCCAGACGGTACAACATGCCCATCGCGATCGAGACGATCAAACGCCCGGTACAGAGAACGACAATGCTTACGGCCCACACAAACGGCACCAGCAGGCGCGAATTGGATGTCGGTTGAAAGACAAAGTAGTAGGTGATCAGAAAAGCCAGCCCGATCGTAGCCGAACTGGCAATCGTCCAGGCCTGGCGAAACCATGTTCCCGTGAGGCGAATTCTGTACAGCCCCCGCACCGCGAAAATAGCGAGCAGGCCAATGACGATACCGGCTTCAAGCGCCAAAAGTTGATCAAGTTTGGTAAAACTCGCGCGCGGCGGACTATTATCTGTTAGATAGCGACGAATAGCATCCAGCAGGGGATTTTTGAACAACACCTGGTAACGAAGCTCATACGCCAACTGGAAGGAGGCATTGACTAATGCGATATCCAGGATCATCATAGCGATACATTCAAAAATACGCCACTGGCGCCGATGCGAGCGCCGCCGCGAAATGGCCCTGGTAATCGGACCGGTTGCGCCTCCTACTCCTGGCATATCGGGGGCCTCTGTCCTCTCGCCAGCACTGGCAATTGCATGAGTCTTTTGAGTGACTTCGCTACTTTTCACGACCAGGCTTCCTATACTAACGAACGGACACAATACGTTGAGAACGGCTTTGCGAGCCACGGCGCTCAGCGGCCTGCTCATAGACAGCACGCGTCTGCTCACCCATCACTTGTGCCGAGAACTGCTGCGCGACCGCCGGCGCCATGGCCCTACACTGTTGACGAAAGTCCTGATCGGTCAAGGCCTTATGCAGTGCCTCCACCAGCGCCTCCACATTATGCGGATCAACGGTTAAGGCCACACCGGCCCCCGCCTCGGGCAGGCTGGAAACGTTTGAGGTGACCACCGGAACGCCAGACACCAGCGCCTCCGCCACCGGAAGGCCGAAACCTTCATAGAGCGAGGGATATGCAAAGACTGTTGCTGCATGATACCACAAAGTCTGGTCCGCGTCTGCTACATAGCCAGGAAACAGTACCTCCGACTCCAACCCCAGCGCCTGCACCTTCTCAAAAATCGCATCGTACAGCCAGCCCTTCCCACCTGCCAGCACAAGCTTCTCTTTTATAGTATAGGCCTGCCGTAAACGCGCGTATGCTTCCACCAGCGTATCAATGTTTTTGCGCGGCTCTAGAGTGCCAAGATACAGGATGAAGCCCTGCTCCAGCCCCTGTTTCTCGCGGAAGGCTCGCAGCACTTCTTCGTCCCAGCTACGCGTAAAACGCGTAGCTATACAAGGATAGACCGTCTGTATGCGCTCGGCAGGTATGCCTACCAGTTCCATTGCGTCTCGCTTCGTGCTGTCTGATAGACTGATAATCATCGTGGCCCGGCGCAAACTATGGACGGTGAACGTGCGATGATACAGGCGCTTCGCGCGCGTTAAGACATGTGGGAAACGCAAGAACGCCAGGTCTGGCAGTGTTACGACGCCGGCGCACGTGTGCGGCAGGCGCTCTGGCTGCACATTCACCGGCGAATGCAGCACATCGATCTTGCGCTGGCGGATCAACGCGGGCAAACTCAACTGCTCCCAGGCGACCCTGGCGGTCGGACGTTCTTCGCGCCACGCAATAGGCACATACGTGATCTGAGGATGCTGGGCAGCAAGTTCCTCTACTACGCCCTGCCCATTGACAAAAACTGTGTACTCATGCTCTCCGGGCTGCCGGGCTAATTCTTTCAGCAGGTAACGGATATAACGGCTCACTCCGCCATTACGATAGTTCTGGCTAAAGGAGAGTAACTGCGCATTGATCCCGATGTGCATACTGGAAGACCTCCTCATGGCTGTATAACGACCCTGGAATCCGCGCGGTAACAGCCTTATGCCTTTTCTCCTCTGCTCCATAGCAGGCAGTTATCCTGGAAGAACGGTTGAACCTCACCGCGCGTGTAGAGCGTACTCAAGGCCGATTGCACAGTCGTATTGTACAGCACATACTGCGAGAGCGCCGCAATCGTCGCCCCCTGCGCGCCGGCCACCGCGCTCAGCACAGCAGCAGTTGAGCGCGCATCGCCATTGGCCAGCGACATGCGTACCTGCTCCAGGATGCTCTCCAGGCGCTGAATGGTATAGTCAATCGCCTGGTCAGCAGACGCCGCCGATGCATAGATCTCTCCGTGACCGGCCACTATATGTTTGAACGCTCCTGTTCGCGTTTTCATCGCGGCCAGCGTTGCCAGTCCTGCCTGCACATCAGTATAGAAAGGAACATGATGCTTATCCAGGATAGCCGGCACCAGAAACGCGTCCCCCACAAAAAGGCTATCGCCGAAGGCCACCCCTACCTGCTCTAGACTGTGACCGGGTAGGGAGATTACTTCCAGCGGGATCTGATCAACCAGGCGCTCGTGGCCTTCAAGGATCACGTCGGCCAGACAGGGTTTGGCCAGCAGGAATTTATGCTGCAATTCGCGGGGAGGCTGCGCCCCACTAAAAAGGTAGAGCGGCTCCAGGATCGGTCCCGCCATCACCGAGGCCTCAACACGCGTCGCGTACACCTTTAAGCCGGTCTGGCGCACAAGATAGTGCGCGCCGCCAAAATGGTCAGCGTGCGCGTGTGTCACGAGTAGCGCGGTGGGAGTAAGCCCCAGTTTCTTTACCTGGTTCAAGATATCGCGGCCGGTATCCTTATCCATACCACTATCGATGATCAGGCAGCGCCCTTCATAGGCAATGACCCCGATATTCGCTCCTCCCTGGATAACCCAGGTGCCTTCTTGTAATTGTTCTAACTGCATCGGCTCGCCTCTTTGCCAATAGTGCTAGTACCGCTTGTTGGATATCTTGCGTGCTCTGACCTGAAAGAGTATACTCAAGCCTGATAGTGCAGGAGCATAGAGAAAACAAGCGGATCACGTACGCAAAAGTGATTCTGCGTTGCGTTTTTCTCTGCGTCGGTGTATTATAGCCTACAGTTCCAGCAACTGCCTAGTGTGCATATCACACAAATCGCGAGCTACTAAAGTACGGGAGAGAAGTGCTTTGGCCAAACAACTCCGTCTCGATGTTGCACAGCTAACAGATGTTGGCCGCAGACGTGAACACAATGAAGATAATATGGCCTACGTCATCCCGAAAGACATGCAGGTGATGGCGGCCAAAGGATCGTTGTTTATTGTGGCCGATGGTATGGGCGGACATGCGGCTGGCGAGGTGGCGAGCGAGATTGCCGTAGATACTGTTAGCAACGTGTATTATCAGGATGACAGCGAGGATGTCGCTGTCGCACTGGTGCATGCGATCAAACGCGCAAATGCAGCCATCCACCAGCGGGCGGCAGAGAATATGCTGCGTAGTGGCATGGGCACGACGTGTGTGGCAGCCATACTGCGTGCGAATATGGCGTATATTGCCAACGTTGGTGACAGCCGTGCCTACCTGGTGCGCGCAGGTCAGGTCAGGCAGGTCTCCCAGGACCACTCGTGGGTAGCCGAGCAGGTGCGTGCTGGCTTATTGACTGAAGACCAGGCCCGGACTCATGCGCAGCGCAACGTGATTACGCGCTCGCTGGGCACCCAGCCTGACGTGGATATTGACATCTTCGCCGAACCCCTCGAAGAGGGCGACTCTCTCGTGCTCTGCACCGATGGTCTCTCTGGCCTGGTAACCGAAGAGGAACTCCAGCGCATTATCAATCAGTTCTTGCCACAGGAGAGCGTCTATCACCTGGTGGAGCGCGCCAATGAGAACGGTGGACCAGATAATATCACCGCCATTGTGATCCATGTGAACGAGGTGGGCTGGGAGCCGCCGAGCCTGCGTCACCCGGTGCATATCGGTGGACGCGAGACGGACGAGGATACGACTCTCATAGGAGGGAAGGCCGTGGGGATGACGTCACCCATGCCTCCACGAGCCGCCAATGGCTACGGCGCCCCCCCGCATCTCTCTAGCGGCCCCTTGCTGCCCCGTGAAGAGATCACCGTTCCCCAACCCACCTTTGCCAGGTCCAGAAGTCGCCTGTTCTATCCAACGTTGGTCCTGCTGCTCCTATTCATTGTGACGCTCACAGCCGGCGGCATCTATTACTTCCTGTTGAAACCTGCGCCAAACATCGATCAATCGCTCCAACAAGCTCAACAATTGATTACCAGGGCCGGCGGCGAAACAACCACGCACCCTGAATCCGCACTTCAGGACCTGGCTTCAGCCCAGCATATCCTGCGCACCTTGTCCGCAACACAGCTCAACGATACTCAACATCGCCAGCTTAGCGGCCTGCAGAGCGCGCTCACACAGCGAGTGCAGACGGCTATCGCTACCTATAACAGGCAATATGCGATCACCTCATTGCCCTGTTCAAGCACAACCACCAGCGCCATCAATACCAACAGCACAAATACTCTGCCCAAGACCATTATCTCCGCAGCAGACAATCAGAAGCCGCTGTTTTATACGCTGGGCGAGGATAGCAATCTGTATAGTGTAGATCAGGTAGGTAACCAGTATAGCGTGCAGTCGCATTTGAACATCGCCGGGCAGGTGCTTGGCATCGCGGCCGATGGCTCCAAACTGTTCGCCTTGACCGCGCAGCCCGGCCAGGGAAATACGGCAACGAAGTATGGTATTGCTCAGATCCTCGCGGGTCAGACAAGCGTGAAGCTCTCCAAGGAGATCAATGTCCAGCAGATAGCGAACGGCATGGTTCCCAGGCTCATCACGGCCTGGGATAATGATGTCTATATTGTGTTTGCCTCCAACCAGGGTACAAGCAGCGCGACTATCATCGATTACGATGGCACGAAGTTGACGATGAAGCAGAAACCGCTCTCCGTCTCAACCGCGATTGTGAGTATCGCGGCCTTCCCAGGTGGGCAACTGTTCCTGCTGGTGGGCGATGGCTCAGTGCAGAGTTTACAATTCGCGGATGGCGCGCTACCGGCAGCGGTAGTGATGCCACATCCCCTGTCTGCCGTCGTCTCCGCAACCCAGCAGGATTATACCCAGGCCACGCCTGTCCCGACGGTAGCGGTTCCCACGTCCCAGAACGGCCCTTTCCCATTACAGGCGTCCAACAGGGGATCGCTCTCGGCAGGCAGCAGCAATGGCACGCCTCATCTCTACATCGCGGATACGGCCAACCACCGCGTGCTTGACCTGACGATGGCAGGTAGCGCCGGTGGTACCTCTACGCCCACACCGAAGAGCGTGACCCCTGCGCCAACGAACGCGGGCGGAGGCACATCAACTGGCAATAACGTCACACTCCAATTGAACCAACAATATGTCTCATCCAGCCTGCTCTTAGCGGTACGCAATGTCGCGGCTGACCCGCTCAACGGGGCAACGATCTATGTCCTGACACAGTCGCAGAACAGCGCCGCAACGCTCCGCCTGGTCTCAATCAACACAGGCCCAAATAGTTGTGCCTGACCGGCTGATGGCCAGGTTGCACGCGTATTGTAAACGCATCACAAGGGCGCAATGCCCGCATGAATATTTGGCACAGCAAGGAGAGGTCTTAAAATCGTGGTTTTTGAGGTGCATTATCGCACACATACATGTGGCGAACTTACTATAGAGAACATTGGACAACAGGTAGCACTGGCGGGGTGGGTGAGGCGCAGGCGCGATCACGGAGGCTTGATCTTCCTGGATCTGCGCGACCGCTACGGGATTACCCAGGCGGTTTGCGACCCCCAGCGCTCTCCCGAAGCCCACCACGTCGCTTCAGAGCTGCGCTCAGAATACGTGGTACAGGTCAGCGGAACGGTGGTCCAGCGCCTGCCCGGCACCGAGAATGCGAACTTGAGTACCGGGGCGATAGAGGTGGCCGCGGAACAGATAGCCATCCTGAGTCCGGCCCGCACAACCCCGTTCCCCATTAGCGACGAGGCCGAGGTAGATGAGGCGCTACGCTTGAAATATCGCTACCTCGACCTGCGCCGTACCAGGATGCGCGACAATATTGTGCTGCGGCACCGCGTGGTCAAGGCGATGCGCGACTACCTGGACGAGCGCGCGTTCCTGGAGATCGAAACCCCGATCCTGATGAAAAGCACGCCTGAAGGCGCGCGCGACTACCTGGTACCCAGCCGGCTCTATGCAGGCGAGTTCTACGCCCTGCCACAATCTCCCCAGCAGTTGAAGCAATTGCTGATGGTTGCCGGCATGGACCGCTACTTCCAGATCGCGCGCTGTTTCCGCGACGAGGATCAGCGCGCGGACCGCCAGCCAGAATTTACGCAGCTTGATCTGGAGATGGCCTTCGTCTCGGAAGATGATGTGATGCACTTGATGGAGGGGCTGCTGATCCATCTCATCGAGCACACGACGCAGAAACATATCAAGCAGAGGCCTTTCCCCCGTCTGACATTTGCCGAGGTGCTGGAGCGCTATGGGACAGATCATCCCGATCTGCGCTTCGATCTGCCGCTGGTGGAGATCGCGGACCTGGCGGCGGCGGGGACCTTCGGGGTGTTCCAGGGGGCGCTGGCGCGCAACGGCCTGGTCAAGGGCATACGTGTGCCGGGAGCCGGCGCCTATAGCCGCAAAGAGATCGAGGAACTGACCGAGTTCGCACGCACGTTGGGCGCGAAGGGCCTGGTCTCGCTGGCTATTAGCCCCACAGGCGAGGTCAAGTCGCCGCTGACGAAATTCATGGCCACCACCGAGGTCCAGGCCATCATCGACCGGCTCCAGGGCCAGCCGGGCGACCTCCTGCTCTTCGTCGCCGATAGTGCTAAAGTCTGTAACGATGTGCTCTTCCGCCTCCGCGTGCGACTGGCCGAGCGCCTGGGCCTGATCGACCCGCAGGAACTCGCGCTCTGCTGGGTCGTGGATTTCCCGCTGCTGCACTATAACGAGGAAGAGCAGCGCTATGAAGCCGAGCACAACCCCTTCTCAGGCATGGACGAGAGCCATGTAGACCGGCTGGAGAGCGATCCGTTACATATTCGTGCAAAGCAGTATGACATTATTTGTAATGGCTATGAGATTGGAGGTGGAAGCGTACGTATTAATGTGGCTGAGCTTCAACACAAAGTCTTCTCCCTCATGAATTTAGATACCGAGCAAATCAAGGAGCAGTTTGGCCACATGCTGGAAGCGTTCGAGTATGGCGCGCCTCCGCACGGCGGGATCGCCCTGGGCGTGGATCGCCTGGTCATGTTGCTGGCCGACGAGGGCAATATTCGCGAGGTCATTGCCTTCCCCAAGACGCAGAGCGCCCAGGATCTGCTGCTGAATGCGCCCTCGCCCGTTGAAGAGAAGCAGTTGCAAGAGCTGCATTTGCGCCTCCGGAATGAGGAACAGCGCCCGCGATAGCCGGCTACATGGATAGTATTGAAGGGCGCGATATCTAATAGATGTCGCGCTTCCTTATATTGTTTTTGTATAAAGGCTTAGATTTGGAACCATCAGTATACTGAAAGTAGATCCCCCCAGATCTACCAAATGTTTCGATACCCGGTTGGGAGGATGGAAGGAGAAGACAATGGCATCAATGAATCAGGGGAACACGACCCGAAATACCCAGGCTGGCTCACCGACTTCGCTGAGTGTTTTGGGTCGGCAAGCAACGATCACAAATGCATCGGTTGGCGTTGCGCCCAAGTTTGTGCCAGCACTAAGTGAGGATGAGGCGATTGGTCAAGCTCGGCTGCTCAAGGCATTAGCGGACCCCACGCGATTGCGGATCTTGAGTCTCCTGAGCCGACATGAAGGGGAGGTGTGCGTCTTCGAGATCGTAGAAAGCTTCACGTTGGAACAACCTACTATCTCGCATCATCTGCGTATTTTGCGAGATGCAGGGCTTGTGGATTGTCGCAAGAAGGGCCTGTGGGCCTACTACTATGTTCGCCGCGATGCTCTGTCGCGCGCGCGGGACGTGATTAGCGGCATCGTCTCTTAGTTCACGTTTGCGCGACGCATGCCACCCACTAAGATGCACAGGCATCTACTCAGACGGTCGCTGCTCCGCCGGGTACCAGGCCAGGCAGAGCAAGGACGTTCTAATGATGCAGAGCCACAACCCAGGTCATTATTCTACAATATACACCGCGCAACTGTCTCTGTCTTTCAGCACAGCAAGCAACAGGTTGCGGATCTGTAGGTCGGAGGTTTGCTCCTCCTTCTCGTGGCCCGAAAATATGGCACATCTGCCGGGTGGCATGCGCGCGACGCGCGCATGCCTGCTCACCAAGGTTCCCAGATTTTCCCCCCTTGACAATCTCAGGATTTTCCTGTATCCTACAACACGTAAATGTGATTGATGGTGTAGCTCAGTGGATAGAGCGCTTCCCTGCGGAGGAAGAGGTCGGAGGTTCGATCCCTCTCACCATCGCCCAGCTAGGTAGGAGGCACCTTTTGTAAAGGCGCTTCCTACCTTACTTTAATGCCATTGCCTATCTGCGTTCTGAGATAGTAGCCAGAACACCTCTTGTGGCTACACATTTCCCTTGACAGGCGTTTTGAGAAACCACCATGCAAGCCAGAGGGCACCCGTGTTGAGCAGAAAGAACAACACAGTGAACATCACCCCAGATATATTCAGCATAAACACTGCAACAAACCACCAGATACCGTAGAGGATGGCAAAGGCAACTGGCAGGGATAAGGAGGCCAGAAGCCAGCGTTTTGCTATGACCAGCGCAAAAGTGCTGAAGATCCAGACAGCAAGCATAGTCGCGGGCCAGAGGAGGAGGAAGGCAAAGGTTCTTCCCTCCATTGCCGCGCCAAAATCTTTTCCGGTTGTCGTCACACCGACCCCGAACCAGACAAGGCTGAGGAGGATCGACCCCCCAGCAAACGAAAGTAACGCCAGGACCGTAAAGATTATTTGTCCGATACGCAGAAGACTGCGGTTGTGCGCCGCTTGGTATGTGAATGATTGATTCATCGTCTTCTCCTTCTATGAACGCTTATGAATGGAATACTACAGTATCTTCTCCTGTCCCATCTCCGTGATCGAACACGTCTCTTTTGTGAAGCAGGTCTATCTCAAGAATACGCCAAAACAGCAGAAGGGAGAAGTGGCATTTGACCCATCTCATAGCGAAAAGCTTGTAGGACATCCAGGTCGAGAGTTTTTGTGATATACTTTCCTGCATGCAAGAGAAACATATTGTTGCAGGGAGTGCAGGCTTCCAGTGGCCTACGCCAGCAAGACCAATATTGGGGCCAGTCGTGAGGTACATGCTTGACCTCACCGGTCAAAAGCGGCCTAAGTTCTGTCTTCTCGCTACCGCTGGTGGCGACGATGCGGCCTGGATGAGAGTTTTTTACGATGCCTGCAGCGGCCAGAACATCGAGCCAGGACACTTGCAGTTGTTCCCCATGCCCAACCATCCAGACATAGAGGACTACATATTGGGACAACACGCTATTTGGGTAGGCGGTGGTTCTGTTGTGAACCTCCTGGCAGTGTGGGAAGCACATGGCCTGGATCGCATACTGCGGCGGGCGTGGGAGACAGGGATAGTTCTCGGGGGAATTAGCGCAGGGGCCATATGTTGGAGCGCAGGCGGAACAACCGACTCGTATGGTCCAGAACTGCGGCCGGTCATAAATAGGAAGAACCTGTTGCCGTTCTCTCTGGGCGTTCACTATGACAGTGAAGTACAACGCAGACCTTTGTTCCAGGAATTAATTGGAAAAGGCACATTACCCGAAGGCTATGCTACAGACGATGGTGTCGCATTGCATTTTGTGGATGAGAAGCTCTACAAAGCCATATCGCAAGAGGCAGGGAAATGCGCCTACCATGTTTCCCTTTCTCAGTCAGGACAGGTCATTGAAGACAGAATAGAACCTGAGCAATTAACCACTGCTTAGCTCGTTCAGGAAAGGTTCCAGCTTGCACTTGGCATATAATAGCTGTATTCCTCACTCCTATGAAGAAGTTAATGTATCTTCTTGAAGCATCTGCTCCCTTTCTACAACATCTCTGCATATTTACTGGCATTTGTTATTTGGAGATATCTTTCAGAGAGACAAAATACTCCCGTAATAGCGGATGTACAAATATATAGATATGATCCAACACTTTACGGAGGAAAATACGTTCTACTGCGTAGTTAAGGAAGTGGGGATAATTAAAAGGAATATATCGCGCGTAAGCATTCTCTGTACATAGGCACGAAATACCTCGCTCTGCTGTAGAGGTGGAGGGATATGTTGCTGCTCAAAGTCATCTTGATCTTAGCGTAGAAAGCCTAATACTGGACAATGGCAATCGTATCTAAATTTTAAAACAGCTTGCAGACTCATTTATCAAAGAAGAGCTTTGAAAACTAGCTTGCCATAAGCAGCCATCGAACTTCATACTACACCTCAGATTTGACAGCAGAACCGACAATCACCATTAGAAATGCATAGATTTATTTAGGCAGAAAGGACCTACTACCCCATCACAAACTGCTCGAAGCACCCATAAGTTGCCCTAAAATGACTGGCCACGAGTGCAACCCTCCCCCTATTCTCATACAATCTTATAACAAAACGGCCTGCCAAGCACGCTCGGGATTGAAACCAGGAGGAAGCGATTGAAACGCTTAGAAATACTGTTCTCACGGCCAAAGGGGAGCGAAACTCCACGAAGGGCACGCCCAGGACGGTCCCAAGTTTGACAATCTGCTGTTTGCTAAGGTGCAGGAAGGGCGCGTCCAGCCTCAGTTGTGGCTCGCCGCTGCCCTCAACGGCCACCTTCTGCATGGCTTGAAACGCCTCAATGAAGGCTGGACGGCAATCGGGATAGATAAAATGATCCCCGGCATGCACACCGATGGCCACTTAAACTATGCTATACTCTGATAGTTTCGAATAGTATATTTTTTAAGGAAGATTGACATCGTGAAAGTATCATTCTGGTTTGTGGTGATCGCAGCTGTTTTCGTGACCTGCCTGGTGACGGCAAATATCATCGCTGTGAAGGTTATTCTCCTGGTGGGGTTCCTGGTTCCCGCCGGGATTATTGTGTTTCCGCTGAGCTATCTCTTCGGCGATGTGCTGACCGAGGTCTATGGCTACGCGGCCACCAGGCGCGTGATCTGGCTGGGTTTTGCCTGCAACTTGCTGGCGGTGATCGCCATCTATCTGGGCGGGCTGGCCCCTGCCGCGGCCTTCTGGCAGCACCAGGACGCCTACAACGCTATCCTGGGCTTCACCCCACGCCTGCTACTGGGATCGTTCATTGCCTACCTGGTCGGGGAATTTGCCAACTCCTTTATCCTCGCCAGGCTGAAAATCACGACACGCGGCCGCTGGCTGTGGATGCGCACTATCGGCTCAACGCTTGTTGGCGAGGGCTTTGATACACTAATCTTCATCAGCATCGCCTTCTGGGGCATCATCCCCGCCCAGGCCATGCTTACGGCGATACTGACACAATGGATCTTCAAGGTCCTCTACGAGATCGTGGCCACGCCATTTACGTACCTGGTGGTTGGCTTCCTCAAGCGGCACGAGCAGATAGATACCTACGACTACCACACGAACTTCAACCCCCTTTTCTTGCAACATACCGCGCCTGAAAAATAGGCATCTCCATATTGCCAGGTGACCCCCATTGCCAGGCGATGCCTCCGTCCGCGTAGGGATGCGGCTGGCCGCGTCCCTACGCGGGTCAGGAAAGCAGATAGCGCCGGTACTCCGGGCGTGGACCCGTGTATTCGGGGGCGGCATACTCAGCGAAGATGATGGTTTTGATATTGCCGCGCACGGTGAAATCGGCGACCACGCGCATCCAGCGCGGCGCGAGCAGCGCCACCAGATCGTCCAGGATGGCATTGGTCGCGGCCTCGTGACTGATTTGCCGGTTACGATACGTATTGATGTAGAGCTTCAGGCTCTTCAACTCCACGACGCTCTGATCGGGTACGTAGTCCAGCACAATG
>JALYVR010000455.1 GCA_030853145.1 Chloroflexota bacterium
CCTTGCGGGTGCCCTGCTCCAAGCTCGACAGAGCGTCACATCAGACGATTCTCCCCCAATTTTGGGGTGTTATTCCCTAAAATTGGTGTATCTTTTTATTGACACCGTCTCGCTGTTTCCTCTACAATACGTTTGTTATGCAACCAGACGGGCAAAACAGATGTGCGTATTTTTTTAAAAAACTTATATAGATATACATCGATATATCATAGAAGAGCATCTGCCATGCAGAGTATCTACCAGGAAAGTGCTTGGCCCGGTTTTTCGTGTACGGGCGCCGCTGGCCTGCACCTTCCACGCTTGCGTGTTGTCGGCCCGCTCCATGGCGGATGGGCGTTGGTATAAGGGAGTTGTGTTCATATGTCAGAGCGGACGCTACGGCGGATCGGCAACTATCGCCTTATTCAGCTCCTGGGGCAGGGGGGATTTGCGCGGGTCTACCTGGGTGAGCATATTCACCTGAATACGCATGCCGCGATCAAGATCCTGAATACGCACCTTGACCGGCAGGATATTATAGATTTCCGCAAGGAGGCGCGCATTGTGGCGCACCTGCGGCACCCGCATATCGTAAGCATGCTGGATTTCGGGGTGGAGGACGACGAGCCTTTTCTGGTGATGGACTACGCGCCCAACGGCACGCTGCGCCAGCGGCATCCGCGCGGGTCGCGCCTGGCGCCCACGACGATCCTGCCCTATCTCCTCAATGTGGGTAGCGCGCTCCAGTTCGCGCACAACGAGCGGCTGATCCATCGCGATGTCAAGCCGGAGAACATGCTCATCGGGCGGCAGGGCGGGATCCTGCTGAGCGACTTCGGCATCGCCTTCAACATGCTGAGTTCGCACTCGGAATCGACCAACATAGCGGGAACCGTTGTCTACATGGCCCCGGAACAGTTGCGAGGCAAGCCGCGTCCCGCCAGCGACCAGTATACGCTGGCGGTGATCGTCTACGAGTGGCTGTGCGGCCAGCGACCCTTCACGGGCAGCGTCGCCGAGGTCATGGCCCAGCACCTCAATGCCGAGCCGCCGTCGCTCTCTCTGCTGGTTCCCGTGATCCCGCCCGCCCTGGACAAGGTGGTGCTGACCGCGCTCTCCAAGCACCCGGCGGACCGCTATGCGAGCGTGTGGGACTTTGTGCAGGCCTTTCAGTACACCTGTAGCGCTCCAGTTCGCCCTCAGCGCCGTTTCTCCTCGCCCTCCCTGCCCGTCTCGCCACCCCACCCGCGCAGCCCTCAGGCCCCACCCTCGCCTCCCAGCCAACCAGCAGATGCCGACAGCGAGGAGGTAGCCGAGGAGCTGGGTGTATCGCGCCGCACCCTGCTCACCCGGCTGGCAGGTGTGGGAATGATCGCGGCAGTCGGCGGGGGTATATGGTGGCTGACACACATGCCATCACAAGGGCCAAACTTTGTTGGAGTAGGTCCGGCCACTACGCCTACAGCTACACCAATACCTCTGGGAACTACACTCCTTACATATACAGGCCATAAGGATGTGGTAAATACTGTAGCCTGGTCATATGATGGAAGATATATTGCCTCTGGAAGCAACGATACTACGGTCCAAGTCTGGGACGCTGTAACGGGGCAGCCCATTTATACTTATACAAAACATCGTGATGTAGTATTATCGGTCACATGGTCACCTGATGGAAAATATGTGGCCTCTGGTAGTCTCGATGGAACTGTACAGGTATGGCCGGCTCTCACAGGACAATCTCCCGTTATTCTTAAAGGTACATATTCTTGCTGGTCTCCTATTAGCAATGCAACCCGGATTGCTACTACTGATATAGGTACTGGCAAGGTACAAATATACGATGCTACTACTGGGAATCCTATTGGTGGGCCTTATCAGCCTGCTATTGCTCCTGCCTATGCTATAGCATGGTCTTTTGATGGGAGACGTATTGCTACTGGGGGTGGTAGTAACAGCAGTGAGTCTGTAGAGATATGGGATATTGTCAATAATGGTAAAGTTGGCTCACATAATGGACAGTCAGCAGGAGTGTTTACCATTGCCTGGGAGTATAATAATACTCAACTGGCTTCTGGGGGATTCAACAAAACAGTGCAAATATGGGAGTTTGGTACTGACAAGGTAGTCTTTGCATATGAACACAATGCTCAGGTAAATTCCATAATATGGTCTTCTGATGGAACCCGTATTGCCTCAGGAAGTGATGATAATACTGTGCAAATATGGAACCCGGTAAGTAGAAATAGAATTTATACTTACCAGGAGCATACTGATCATGTAAGAACGATCACCTGGTCGCCTCGTGATACTCGTATTGCCTCAGCAAGTGCGGATAAAACAGTAAAAGTATGGCAAGCACAATAGCAGTTCACTAAAAATATGATCCTTTTCACTTTCACGCTTGTGGTTTCATGTTATCCTAATCTTATATGACATAATGTTATTATCAAGAGGGGTTATTGTATGAAAGCATGGGGACCATTGTCGTTTCATCGACAATTAAGCATTAGTGTAACTATGTTTCTATTGCTGGCTCTGAGTTTGGTGGCTTGCGGTGGCGGTACTACCGGGAGTGGCACAACGCCAACCGCCACGAGTGGTAGCAGTACGACAGCAATTGCGACAAGTGGCATTGCGACTCCTACCACTGCTCCAGGAGTAAAATTGGGGACTCAGCCCTGCCCAAATGCTGTGCAGGCACCTGCTTATTGGGACTCTTTTGTAGGTGTTACACCCCAAACCTCAGTAGCAAAGGTAGAGTGTGCGAATCTTATAGGCTCACCCAGCCTGCAAGCATTAGTTACTGTAGTTTACAATGGTACAGGCCGCATTATCGATGTCTACGTTTTTGATAAGATTACTGATCCTAGTCCAAAGCAGATTTTCAAGCTACTTGGGCTTTACGCGGGTGACGCCAAAATCAGCGCCTACAACACCGTCCTCACCGCTGAAGTAGACAATAACTCGACTATCAACAAGAACGTGTCCAATGCTGGTCTCCAGCGAGACCTCTTTCGTGAATTCAAGTGGTCGGACCAGTTGACGACGCTGGTGCCGGTGGCGTTTCCGGCCTTCTTTCCTGACCTGACGCGTTACCAGGCGGAGTTGGACCAGGGGCAGGTAAACCAGGGACAGCAGGCGTGGAAGCTTAGCGCGACGCAGACGGCGCAAATGTTCGTGGCCAGCGATCACTTCCTGAAGTGGGGGCCGAACGCGACGGCGACCATCGTCAGCGGCGGTGGGGCTCATGATGCGAGCGCGGTCGTGAACGTCAAGGGTGGTCACCCCGGCGGCAGCGTGCAGGTCTCGATGAGCCGGTTGGAGGGCAACACCAACGGTGGCATCTGGGAGATCACCTCCGCCACCTCCAACGGCATGAGCATCGGCGCGCCGGCGGCTAATAGCTTGCAGAGCAGCCCCGTCAGCGTCAGCGGCAGCGGCACCGCCTTCGAGGGCAAGATCGGCGCTGTCAGCGTGCTGGACCACCTCTACAACGACATCGGCCATGCCAACGCCAGCGGCGCCAACGGCAACGGTCACACCACCTTCTCCTCCAACATCACCTACCACTCCGACTTCCAGGGCGGCGCCCAGGAGGGTATCATCGTGCTCTATAGCTTCAGCCAGGCCGACGGGTCCATCGCCGGTGTGGTGGCGGTGAAGGTTTTATTAGGCAAATAGATCGATGAGTGTGGATGTATAGAGGGGCAGCAGGCAGGCAGGGCGCGGGCGAGCGGCGCCCCTACATGAAACAAGAGCGCGCGCATACCATACGGGCAGGGCACAGGCATGCGGCGCTCGTCAGCGAAATGAGGGGGTGTCGCTCGCTCCCCATCTCCTGCTCACATCCCCGCATCCTCATCGCCTGGCCGGAGATGGAGGGGCGTCTCTTATACCTCGACCTGGACATCGTGCCAGAACGCTACATAGTCTTTGATTTGCCTGGCGGCATCCTTTGGCGCAGGATAGTACCAGGCCGCGTCTGAATTCTCTTTGCCATCCACAGTGACAGTATAATAGCTTGCCTCGCCCTTCCAGGGGCAAGTACTATGGGTGGTGCTCTCTTTAAAGTATGTGCGGTTCACAGCATCCGGCGGGAAGTACTGGTTGCCTTCAACAACAACACATTGATCGCTCTGTGCCAATGTCACACCATTCCAGGTAGCTTTAGGCATACTGGCTCTCCTTTTGTTTACTCGTTGTTTCAACATTCTTTTGTGCGTACTATTTTTTCCAACTCCTCGCCACCCTGTCAGCCACGCACGCTACTCCATAAGTATATACCAGATTTCGCACAGGCGGAAGCTGTCCATTAGCAGAAAACCTACCCTTGCGAAGGCATCTCGACCCTACTGTATATCAGATCGAGTGCGGGTTACCGCTCATCAAATTCCACCGGCAGGGCTACCAGGCCGCGTAGGGAGTAGTTTGGGCGGAACTCAGCGATCTCATTCACCAGGCGCAGGTTGGGCAGGCGGCGGATGATGCTCTCGAAGGCCACCTGGCTCTCCAGGCGGGCCAGGGCGGCGCCGATGCAGAAGTGAATGCCATAGCCGAAGCCCAGCGAGCGCGTGGGGGGGCGATTGATGTCGAGCTTTTCGGGATCGGGGAACTTCTCGGGGTCGCGGTTGGCGGCGCCGATGAGGACATAGATGCTGCTATCCTTGGGGATGGATACACCCCGGATGGTCACATCTTGCATAGTGCGGCGCGCGAGCGTATGCACCGGGCTGACGTAGCGCAGCAGTTCCTCGACCGCCGCCGGAGTTTTGGCCGGGTCGGCGCGCAGTTGTGCCAACTGATCAGGGTTTTGCAGCAGGGCATAGA
>JALYVR010000456.1 GCA_030853145.1 Chloroflexota bacterium
GCTCACTGCGCGCAGTGAACGCCGGGCGATGTGCGTCCATGCAGGATGTTGCTGGCGCGCCATAGGGATGATGTGGCTTTCTGGCTGGCTGCGCGCGTGCATGGGAGCCGGGGCAATGTCAGCCGGGAGCACGAAGGAGCGCGGCAGGGCTGCTTGCGGCAAATCGTGCAGCAAGGCTACGGTCTGGCGGATCTGGGCCAACGATTGCTGGCATTGTGTGCAGGCGCGCATATGAGCCTCACAAGTGGCCTGCTCCTGGGGAGTAAGCTGTTTGTCCAGGAATGCTGAAAGCTGTTCGTTTGTGAGGTGCTCATGCTGCTGTGTCACGATTCTCTCCATCCAGGTGTCAACTTCTATCAGTATATAGACGAAAACTGCGTGGTAAAAGTTCCTCGTGCCGCTGCAAATACGTGCGCAGGCGCGCCCGTCCCCGCGAGATACGCGAGCGCACCGTCCCCAGCGTCGATTGCGTGGTCGTGGCGATCTCCTCATACGACAGCCCCTGTATGTCGCATAGAACGACCGCCAGGCGTTGATCGAGGGGTAACTGCTCCAATGCCTGCTGGATGAGGCCCTGCACCTCCTGATTCAGCAGGTGGGCTTCGGGATTATTGTCAAGTCCGGGCGCGGCCAGCGAACTCAGCATGCTGGAGGCATGCGGCTCATCGTCGTCCGCGAAGCTGTCAAGCGATTCGGTCGGATGGCGTTGCACGCGGCGCCAGTGGTCGCAGACCAGGTTAGAGGCAATGCGTAGCAGCCAGGCGCGAAATGAGGAGCCTCCGCGAAAGGATTGGATGTTGCGGAAGGCCGCGATGAATGCATCTTGTGTGATGTCGGCCGCCGTATCGCGATCTCCCAGCATGCGAAAGACAAGGTTGTACACATGTTGCTGATAGTGCAGCACTAGCTCATTGAATGCCTGCACATCCCCGTCCTGGCTGCGGCTGATGAGGTGCGTCTCTTCGTCTCGCAGGAGCCTGCTCATGGTGCCTGCCTCGCTTCTTTCTTCACTCGTGTCTGCCTGCGCTAGTGTAGCATATTATAAGCATATCGGCTATCGTTCCATAGTCTATAAAATACGTTCCTGATGGGCAATATTTCCCATTGAAAATAGCAAGGCATCGCGAAAGGCCTGTCTAAATGACCGTAGAGAGATCTGCTTCGTTATAGCTCTATGAGGTAGATATATAAATAGCGTAGGGACACGCCTCATAGGCGTTCACATAAGTTGATACAAAATTATGTGTCGAGATGTAACCGGGCACCCGCAAGGGCGTGCCCCTACATTTCATACCTCGCGATCGGTGCTCTCGTACGACTGACCATGTGTGTGATGGAACAGGTCGACAAGGGGGTACCTTGCGAGCAGACGCTATTGCTCTCTAGTGAGTCAGAAATGTAGGGGCGATCCCTTGCGGGTGCCCTGTTCCAAGACGACATATCTGCACCTGGGGCGATATAAGGTAAGACATAATTTTGTATCAACCAATGGGCAAGCCATAGCCCCTACGAAGACGCGGAAAACGAAGACAGCTATATTGGCGTGTACAATGCATGAGTTAGAAACCCGACCTCGCGAGCAGCCAGACACAGTCTCCCGGCCCTCCTCCTTAAGGATAGCGGGTGGACTGCGCCGGCTGGATCAGCGACTGGCGAAGTTATTTGGAGAGAACCAACAGAAAAACTCCATAGCCGTCCTTGATGGAGTGCGGGCGCTGGCTTGCCTGCTGGTGATCTCCTTTCATATCAGCCTGATGACCAGCGACCAGAAGATCTGGGACCCGCTGGCGCTTCCTATCATGGGAGCGATTGGCACTGCGGGCGGGTCGGGTGTCACGCTGTTCTTTGTGCTTTCAGGCTTTCTACTCTTTTTACCCTACGCAAAGGCCCTGCTCTTCAAGGGACCGCTGCCTCAGGCCCGCCTCTTCTATATGCGCCGCGCGTTTCGCATCATCCCTGGGTATTACGTTTCGCTGTTCCTGATTATACTGCTCTTTCAGCCGCAGTATCTCCAGGTGAATCACCTGCGGGAGTTGTTGCTGTTCATGTCCTTCTTCATGGACTCGACGCCGGAGACGTTTCGCCAGTTGAATGGTCCATACTGGACGCTGGCGGTCGAATGGCAGTTCTACCTGCTCTTGCCCCTGCTTGCGGCGGGCCTGTATTTACTGGCGTGGCGCATCCCGCAGCGTTGGCGGCTGCGAGCCGTGCTGTGTGAACTGGTAGGGGTCATAGCCTGGGCGCTATTCCTGCGCTACTGGGGTTTCTACTTCTTGAGCCATCCGGGGCAGACATTTCTGGTGCCGCGTGCTGTGCTCAACGTGGCGTTGTTCTTCCTGCATGGCATGGACGGCAAGTTTTTGGAAGATTTCACCGTAGGCATGCTGATTAGCGTCTGCTATGTCTTCGCGCAGCGCGCCCCGGCCGGGAGCGGCTTCACGCAACGACTCGCGCGCTGGAGTCCCTGGCTGCTGGCAGGCGGCATCCTTATGCTGCTCTTCATGGCGCTGTGGCACTTCAACCATGATTCCCACGGCATAGCACTTCTGAACGCGTTACTGCCCGCGTACGACGTGCTGAGCGAGCTTGGTTTCGCGCTGGGCTACGGCGCGTGTGTTGCGGCACTGCTCTTTGGTTCCCATTACCTGAGGCGTCCATTTGAATGGCGCTACCTGCGCTGGATCGGCCTCATTTCCTATAGCCTTTATGTCTGGCACCTGGTGCTGCTGGTTCTTTTCAAGGCCTATATCCAGCACTTTCTCCCGGCGCTCAATGGAGTCGTGGCCTATAGCTCCTACTGGCTGTTCCTCCTGCTTGTGGTCTTGCCTTGCGCCACGCTCTCTTATGCCCTGGTAGAGAAGCCCTGGATGCGTGTGGGCGACCTGCTGCGCCGTCCTCGATCTACGTAAGTACATTCATATTACTTTCGCGGAGTGTTGCATGCCTGATGAGTACGCCTCATTCCGCGTTTGGTGCTTGAATGTACTTAGTGCTCTGTCAAGGTTCATGTGCTGGCTTGGAACATGGCGCCCGCGAGGGGCGCCACTACACCGCCGTTGAGTGAAGCTTGACAGTGTACTTATGTTATACTCTTCAGAATGAGATCAGAATCAGGAGGTCGAGGAAGAAATATCTTGCACCATCTCTTGATGACAGGTGAATATGATACTCCACTGGTTCTAGCATATTTTCCTCCTGGCTATCTCCTGGACAAAAGAAGCGAGCGGCTACCATGAATGAAAAGTTTGTTGTTTCTCGAAACGCATCTCTAAAAGCACTGGCAGACGAGTTGACCTCTCCGGTGCTCTTTCTTTCTAGCGAGGAGACCGGCTGGGAAGGGCTGGTGGCGCGTGCCTATCACGAGCCGATGCAGTTTGAGGGTGTGGTTGAGTCTGGCACTGCCATGTCCCATATTCCACTGGTACTCTTCACAGGTGGCGCGATGTATATGGAGCAACGGCCTGCGAACGGCTGCTGGAAAGGGAGGCTTATCCGCTCGGAAGATCTGATCCTGTCGCCTGATGGGAGCGTACCCGGAGAACTGCGCTGGAAGGGCCTTACACCTGAACCAACGCAAACCTTCCATCTCCATTTGAGCAAAGATCTGCTTGCGCGAACTGCTGAAGAGGTGGCGGACTATGATCCCGCCCGTCTGACTCTGGTAGGGCGCTCAGGCTTTCAGGACCCCCTGCTGACCCAGATCGGCTTCGCCCTGTGGCGTGAACTGGAGCAACCGACCCCTGCTGGAAAGCTCTATGCGCAAACCGCAGCCCAGATGCTCGCCGTTCACCTGTTGCGTCATTATACAGGCGCGCCAGTACACATAAAAGAGCCGTCACAGGGACTGACGCGCCAGCAAATGACACGCGTGACGGACTTCATTCTGGCGCATCTTAGCCAGGATCTCTCGCTTGAGGCTCTGGCTCAGCAGACTGGCTTCAGCTCCTATCATTTTGCGCGCTTGTTCCGGCAGACGATCGGGGAAAGCCCGCATCAGTTTGTATTGCGCCAGCGCGTTGAGAGATCCCAACATTTGCTCAAAGAGACCAATGTATCTCTCGCTCACATAGCAGGAGAGAGCGGATTCGCGGACCAGAGCCACTTCACCCGCATATTTAAACGTCATCTCGGCCTCACTCCACGAGCCTATCGCCAGGCGTATGAGATCCGCGCACATTTGTACCAGGATACGCAAGAATAGGCAAGATTCCCCCATTCCTTTCGCCGTATCATAGAAGCACGAAGTTGCTGAGAGCTGGGAGATGAACTCCCATATCATTCGTGAGAAGCGAAAGGAATAAAACAATGGCACTCGAACTGTATATGGTTGGCGTGGTTGCGCGGGACCTGGACAAATCTCTGGAATTCTATCGACGGCTCGGACTGGCCATCCCCGAAGGGAGCGCAGGACAGAAGCATGTCGAGGTCAAGATGAAGAGCGGGGTCACCTTCTTTCTGAATGCTCCAGGACGGGTAGAAGTAACGGACAACCGCCGCGTCATCTTTGAGTTCTACCTGCCGAACCGGGCCGCCGTGGATGAAAAACACGCGGAACTCAGCGGTTTTGGCTACCAGAGCTACCATGCTCCCGTCTTTGACCCCTCCATTCCTGTATACTTTGCCTTGATTAATGACCCTGATGGGCATATCATCATGCTCTCTGCCGATTAAACAAAGCAAATGAAGTCATTGGGGGTCATAACATACGTTTCCCCGCTACGGCTTCCCAGGGCGAAAAGAAGCTAGCAGCGTTCCTGTTAAGCCGTCACACACAGGTCCAACTGGCCCTTAAGTAAGAA
>JALYVR010000457.1 GCA_030853145.1 Chloroflexota bacterium
GGCTATGGGCGGGCGAGGCAAGCCATAGCCCCTACGCGGATCTGGGCGGGCGAGGCAAGTCATAGCGGCATCGATTGAAGTAGAGCCTGTTTGTCAGTATACTTGTAACACAAGCTTTATAGCCTGTTGTCATTACCTCGCAATTTTCGCTGTTGTCATCGTAATCGTCCTCTTACGTCGTGCTTCTTCAGCGTCGCATCATGGAATTATCAGAGAGGAGTTCCTTCATGAGCAGTCCTGTTACCTCGTCGTCCTCCTCCCCGAACCGTTGGGTCATTGCCATTAGCGCCATCCTGGTACAGCTTTCTCTGGGCGCGGTATACGCCTGGAGCGTCTTTCTGCCGGCAGTCATGAAGCTTTATGGAGTGTCAAAGCCGGCGGCGAACCTCACTTTCAGTATCGTGCTGGCGGCCCTGGGCATTACAGCCGCGTTCGGCGGCTATTTCCAGAACCGCTTTGGACCGCGTGTCGTAGCTTCGGTCGGCGGCATCCTGTACGGAATAGGGTTCATCCTGGCAGGCTTCGCGCCTAACCTCTTGACGCTCTATCTTACGTACGGAGTGCTGGCCGGCATCGGCATCGGCCTGGGCTACATTGTGCCGCTGGCGATGCTGATCAAGTGGTTCCCCGACAGGCGCGGGTTCATCACAGGGTTGGCGGTGGCTGGCTTTGGTCTGGGCGCCTTGATCACCACGATCATCGCCACGCCCCTGGTGCAGCCAAAGTCACTTGGTGTCAGCCAGACATTCATATACCTGGGGGCCGCGTACCTGGTCATCGTCGTCATCGCATCCCAGTTTTTCCGCCGGGCGCCCGACGGCTATGCTCCTCCTGGATGGACGCCGACAGCGGCCTTGCAGACGACGCGCACCGCGCGTCGTTATACGCTGGCTGAAGCTCTCCGCACCCCTAAATGGTACGTGCTCTGGCTGATCCTGGCGCTCAATGTGACCGCCGGCGCGGCCCTGATCTCGGTGGCCTCGCCGCTGGCCCGCGAGCTGACCGGAGTGACAGCCGTCACCGCCTCCATCATCGTAAGCGTGATCGCCATTTTCAATGGCGCCGGTCGCCTGTTCTGGGGCTGGGTCTCCGACACGCTTGGGCGCCCCTATACCTTCCTGAGTCTGTTCATCATCCAGGTGATCGCCTTCGCGCTTATGCCTCTGATCGGCAACTTTGGCCTGCTGCTCGTGCCTGCCGCGGTTATCGCGCTCTGCTACGGGGGCGGGTTTGGCACCATGCCTGCATTTGCCGCCGACTTCTTCGGGCCAAAGAACTCGGGGACGATCTACGGCGCGATGCTCACCGCCTGGAGCGCTGGCGGCATCGTTGGCCCAATCCTGATCGCCAGCATCAACACGAAGGTAGCCCTGTACATCATCGCAGGCATCACGCTGGTTAGCACGATCCTGCCCCTGGTCGCACATATGTTCGCGCGCCGGGTCGCTACAGAGACAGAGGTCGAGACAACACCCGTCGCCGGGTAGCTGGCGTAATGTGCGTAGGGATGCGATTGATCGCATCCCTACGCACATTCAGGCACCAAACGCGGAATGCGGCGTACACATCAAACATGGAACATTCCGCGTTTGGTGCCTGAATGTACTTACTGTTCTGTCAAGCTTCAATCGACGGCTCTATGTGTAGTGGCGCCCCTCGCGGGCGCCATGGTCCACCCGGCGCCATGTCTCACCGACCGATTGAAGCTTGACAGAGTACTACGAATTGCACGTTGCCTCTGATTTCATTACAATTAGGAAGGAGGAAGCGTACATGCCGATTGACAATGACCTGTATGAGCGACTCGGCTCAACCTGGTGGGATGAGAACGAGCCGCTCAATATGCTGCGTAGCTGTATGAACCCTGGCCGGTTCGGCTACTTTCGAGAGGTGTTTCTCACGCAACTCAAAATCGATCCCCAGGGCAAGGAGGCGCTTGACATCGGCTGCGGCGGCGGACTGCTGGCCGAAGAGTTTGCACATCTGGGCTGCCATGTTACAGGTATCGATCCATCCGAAGCCTCGCTGGCTACAGCAAGAACCCATGCCCAACAGGAAGGCCTGAGCATCGACTATCGTGTGGGAGTTGGCGAGACCCTGCCCTTTGCCGATGAAGCCTTCGACCTGGTGTACTGCTCCGACGTTCTTGAGCATGTGAAGGATCTCAATGCGGTCACCTCGGAGGTAGCGCGTGTCCTTAAAACAGGTGGCGTTTTCTTCTATGACACAATTAACCGCACATTCATGAGTAAGCTCATCACCATTCAACTCCTGCAGGAATGGAAAGCTACGCGCGTTATGCCCGCCAACCTTCACGATTGGCATATGTTCATCACACCATCTGAACTGCGGACCCTTATGAAACGGCATCAACTGGTATCGCAAGAGATCACCGGTCTGGGTCCGCACGCCAATCCTCTTACGCTCATCAACTCACTACGCAAATGGAAACAGGGGAAACTGTCTCTCAGGGAGCTGGGAACCCGCCTCAATATGGGGCAGAGCAGAGATATGTCAAACTCATATATGGGGTATGCTATAAAGTCATCAGGCCCTGGAACCATATAGGAGCAATAGTGAAAAGCCACCAGAAAGCACAGTGTGTTTATGGAAAACCTTCTGGCCGCGCATTCCCAGATGGGAACATCTTTAGCCTTTCATATCATCTCTCGCTCTTCGGCATCGGGCTGCCATTATTTCTATGCATCGCCGAGGGGCTAGCTCTGAAAACGAAGAATCCAACCTGGCTGCTGCTGGCAGCCTTTATGCTGACCTCCTGGGGCGTAGCGCAGTACCCCTATATCATTCCGCCCGCACTCACTATCGAGCAGGCGGCCAATGCCCCGCAGGTGATCGAGACACTGCTGATCGTGATGGGCATCGGCATGCTGATTGTCGTGCCTGCTCTTCTCTGCCTGTTTGTGGTTTTCAAATGGTCGCCGGCCACGGTCATTGCTGGTTCGCCCACTCAAGAGGGGCAGAGCGGGAGAGCTGATGCGGCCGAATAATCTTCGGCCGCGTGCTGTAGTACATAGCTTGCCTCGTATTTAAATGTATCAGGCGGTGAAGAACTCAACCAGAACGGGAACAAGGGCTTCCGATTTGACCATGTGAGTCTGCCCCGCCAGGGTGCGGTAGCTCGCATTGGGCAGTGTCTGTGCCAGCGCTTGCATCGAATGACGCATCCAGGTCGGACTCTTTCCCCCATCCATGACCAACGTAGGAACTGTGATGGAGGAGCCTAGTGTGGTTGGTAATGGTTTGCCTGCCCCGTACGCGACGATCGTGCTAAGGTCGTACGGCAGGGTGTGTGCCACAGCGGTAAGCTTCGACCACATGGGGAAGAGCGGCATAATGGCGAGCATAAAAGCGGGCGTGCCAACCTGTTTCATGAACAGCTTAACCGCTTTCGAGCGCTGATTATGCGCCAGCGCCTCTTTGACGCTGGCCAGCAATGCCGGCGTTATCGGTTTGCCAGTATCATCGACAACGAATGGCGCTTCGTACAGGGCCAGTTTCGTGATCCCTGGCAGCCGATTCGCCGCTTCGAGGGCCAACCCGGCGCCTGAAGATTGACCAGACACATAGGCTGTACCTCCGGCTACTTCAACGAGGGCTGCAAGGTCTTCAACCTCCCGCTCAACCGCATATGGTTGGCTATCCCCACTTTCGCCACGCCCCCGGCGGTCATAGGTGATGACGGTAAAATGCGGAGAAAGCTTCGCAGCCAGATCCTGGGCAGGCCCGAATTGTCGATAACAGAGCGCGCCATCCACCAGGATGAGAGCCGGTCCCTGGCCGACTTGAGAGTAGGCGATAACGGTACCATCTTTGGAGGTAACGGTGTTCTTCTGTGCGATGACTGTGGCCATGGTCTTTCTCCTTTACTTTGCTTGCAACTCTTGCACATATCCAATCAGTTGATCCCAGGTCATGTTCATCCCTTGCACCATACCCATGGCGCGGGCGACTTGCAGGTCGGCGGCACTGGTGAACTGGATACGAGCAGTCACTCTCGTTGTATCAGCCTCTTCTGTAAAGAGCATGGTGGTCAGATGCTCAGGAATACCCTCGATGGGGTTAGCATGCTCATCGGCGAAGGTTGAGGTATAGACCAACTTCTCCGGCGGCACGATTTCGCGGTACACACTGCGCGACCAGTGCTCTTGACCCTCCGGCGAGCGCATACAGTAGTGCCAGATGCCACCAGGTCGCAAGTCGATAGTGCAGGTAGGAACGGTATACGGCTGTGGCGCCCACCAGCGCTTGAGATGCTCCGGCTGGGTGAAAACCTGAAACATCAGTGTACGAGGTGCGGTGAATTGCCGCTCCACGATGAATTCCTGTTCCCCAGTATGGGGACTCAGAGAGTGGGTATCAAACATCGATATCCTCAATTCGGTTGCTAGTATGTTGCTCGGTGGCCTGCAATTTCAGGAGGTAGTCGTCCAGACGGTCGAAGCGCTCTTCCCAGAGGTGACGAAAAGATTGGAGCCAGAACTCCAACTCCTGAAACGGCTCACGCCTCAGCTTATAAATCCTGCGATTGGCCTGCGGCTGGATCTCTACAATCTCAGCCTCGCTCAGGACTTTGAGGTGCTTCGACACCTGCGGCTGTTGTAATCCCAGCCGTTCGGTAATTTCTCCTACTGTCAGAGGGCCATCGCGCAACAGTTCGACGATGTGCAGGCGGTTTGCCTCCGTCAGAGCAGTCCATAGTGTTTTCATGATCAAATTATACCCTGAAAGGTATATTCTTTTCAAGGTATATTCTTGTCAGGGTATATATT
>JALYVR010000458.1 GCA_030853145.1 Chloroflexota bacterium
GAAAGAGACCGTATGAGGCATTTGACGCAAGCGGCAAGCCGGTGCCCTATACGGAGATCCTGTGCGTGACTCAGCCCTCGCAATCGCCGCAATCGCGGTTCTTTATGGCAGCCGTGTTCAGCGCCGACTTCGCCGAAGCTTTTACCTTAATTTACAGCTACATGGCCGTGGAGGTGAAAGGCCGCAACCTCCGGGAAGTCAGGCGGGCCATACAAACGGGCCGCTGCGAATTTATCCAGGAATACCATGAGAATGAATTCGTGCCACCCTCCAGGGGTGCTCCGGTCATTGAATCCATCAAATTCATCACCGGCGAGAAGCTTGATGATATCTTGTCTTCCTACAAAGGCACGTAAACATGCTGGATAACATGTTTCCCTTCATTGACCCCTTCGTTGAGCCTATAGAAGAGAGCCTGTTTGACTTCATCGCCCAGGCAGAGGCGTTTTTTGATGAAATGGAAAAGCGCGGGGAGCCGGTAAAACTTTCGCGGCCTATCTCCGAGGAAACCTACAAGCAGATGTGGATGCTGCGCTACCAGCAGCATCTTGGCACCTTGAGTTTCCTTGAGCTTCTGGATAAGTATGAGGAGATACTTGGCATATCCGGGGCATCGCATTCAGGGTAGCGATGGGAACCAGCAATGCCCGCAGGACGTATATTTCCTGCGGGCATTGCCTTTGTATCGTACCGGTTACCGTGAGTTTCGGGAAGCATGGTGATGATATTGGCAATCATGCAGAGGAAGAGCACCCATTCGGCGGCGCGACCGGCATAGGCTTTTGCGACTTCCCAGGCGTCCGTAATCACTTCCGCATTCTTAAGCGCGGCGCTTTTCCAATGCTGCCTGGTGGTATCTGGCACGGGTTGCATCTGTTAAATTCCTTTCCTGTTGCCCCCCCGGCTTCCTGGCCCGTTATGGAGAACGCATGCACATGGATGCTAGCGTCTTCCGGTAAAACGGAAGGAGAATCGGGTGACAGGGAGAACGTAAATCTGACAGGTGTACAGTAATCCTCCGATGGCAGCAACGGCACGCGCGCGACCGCCGCCGAGATGGGCCTGCCGACGCAACTCAAATTCCAGCGCCGCCAGCACATCATGCGCTCGATGCTGCGCGCCATCCTGGACCGCGTGCTGCGGGAGGCGCGCCAGGCGGGTGCGCTGCCGGAGAACATCGATACACAATACGAGATCATCTTCCCGGAGATCGAGGTCGCCGATCACCAGATGCTCGCCGGCGCCACCCAGGTGCTGGTCTCGGCGCTCACCACGGCCAGGGCGCAGGGTTGGGTGAGCGATGAGACGGCCATGCGTTTGATGTTCCAGTTTGCCGGCGAGGAACTCGATATCCACGAAGAGCTAGCGCGCATCAGAAAGGAGCCAGCCCCATGTCCTTCACCCCCTCCCCCCAGCGTAGCAGGCCAGGCGTGAAATCAGCCCCGCCCCTTGTAGTCCACCATGCCCAGCTATCCTCGTCCACAACGCACACGCGCCATCGCGGCCACCCACACGCGCGTCACCCCGCCCAGCCGCACCACCTGACCCACCTTGCCCACCATCGCCGAGAGCCTCTCCCGCCCGGTGTCGAGAACCAGGCGTTTTAACAACAACGGGCGCAGCCGTGAAAGAGAGAGCATCCATGCCACTTGATACGCGAAAAATGCAGCATATATTACAACTGATGGCGCGCAGCTTCGCGGGGCGCCAGCGGACCGTCGTGGTTGTGTACCTGGCGAGCGGCAGTTATAGTTACACTGCCGTGCAGGTCATCATGCGGCCTGAGCAGATTATCGACCCGCAGGTCTACGACGCCAGCGGCCAGGCATTGCCACAGGGAGCCGATACGCAGATGGTTGCACCTCTGGGGACAAACTTCGTGGGCGCAGTCTACGTCGCTGACACTACCACGCCCACGGCAGCGGCGGTTGCCAGTGCGCCGAAATACGAGATTGTGGAAGTGTTGCCCGTAGGCATAGCGCCGGGCGGGAGTCACCTGCGCGTCCTTCTGCGGCGCCTGCGTTGACCATTGTGGTGCTCTGTCCAACATGTTTTATCACTTGAAACGTTACCAAAGGAGATATCCCCAATGTTCGATAACCCCATGAGTGAGCAGGAATGCCAGCAAGACACCATGAGGCACGTCCAGCGCTGGATAGACGTATTGGAGGAGCGCATCATCGCCCTGCTACAGGCCAACGAGCTGCACACGTTGAAACCTGGCGAACGCGAGCTGGCGGTCAATCGGCACCTCGTCCTGGTGCTGCGCCTGCTGAAATTGCGCCAGCAATATGCCGGCAAGGACCAACCGGACGATACGCAGGCGGGCATGCTGGAGGCCATACTGCATGGGATAGATGAGTAGCGGTTTGTTAACCTTCCATTTCGCGTGTCCCGTAGGGCGTGGCAAGCCACATAGGTGTGAACGGAAGACCACAGGTAAACCGCGCCCCTACTTCTTATACCTTCTCCAGGAGCCTGCAAAAACCTCTCCCTGCGAAATGGGAGGCGCCGTATCCCACTGCATCTACCAATCTTGCAGCGGAGGGTGGCCGTCGCGCCAGTTCCACTCGACATCATGGGCAAACTTCACTATAGCCTGGGGATAGGTCACGCCCCAATCGTGGAAGGCCGTGAGGCTATCGCACAGCGCCTGAGCATGTTCTTGAGAAGGCTGCGCCAGATATGAGTAAGATGCCAACTACTTCTTCCCGCGCGTTTTCAATAAAACACTTGACACCAGAACATCAAACGTTTATACTTATTGGTAATTGACTGATTATATCAATCAAAAAGTGAGTAAGCTATGCCTCGGACAGAAGAAGCCAATCAGCGCATTCGGGAAGAACAGCGCGCAAAGATTTTAGATGCCGCGCTCACCGTCTTCGCGCGCCAGGGAGCGGAGGCAACCATCGCCGAGGTAGCGTTTGCCGCCAATGTGAGCTATGGGCTGGTCTACCGCTACTTTGCCAGCAAGGAGGCGCTCCTGGTTGAGGCGGTGGAGAGGGTCTTGAGCGACAGTCTCAGGGCGCTCGAACGGGCGCTGGAGCTTCCCAGCACACCAGGGGAGCGCCTGCGTGAGTTGCTCACACAGATACTCTATGGCGTGCGCGAGCATCCTGAATTCACCTTGCTTGTTCAGCAGATGCTCGGTGGGGAGGCAGGGCGTGAGCGTCCTGGCGAGCTTGAACAGAGGCCAGGCCAGGTGCAGCGACTCTCTGCCGTCCAGCAGGCGCTGCGTCACGAGGCGGTGCATGATCGTCTGCGCGCGCTGGCACGGGAGCAGAGCCGGACGTATCGCAGCGTGCTGAGGCAACTCGTTGTTGAAGGTCAGGTCACAGGTGAAATCGCGCCCGGCGATCCAGACCAGCTTGTGGGCGCAGTGACCGCGTGTATTGCTGGCCTGTCTCAGGGTGCAGTTTGGCAGGCGCCTGAACAGTTTCAAAAAACCTTCCCTGATGTTGAGATTATCTTACGTATGGTTGTTCCCCACGAGAAGGAGAAGGAGCATGCTAGATCCAGCCTCTTTTGCCTATGACCAGCAGGCGCCACTTACCTTGGAGATAGTCGCAGAGCATACACATGATGGCGCGATTGTGCGCGATATCACCTATGCCAGTCCATACGGGGGGAAAGTCCCGGCCTACCTCATTCTTCCTGTACAGCAGAAACCGCAGGCGGGCTTGATCTTTGGCCATTGGGGAGAAGGAAACCGGGAGGAGTTTGTGGACGAGGCTATTGTGCTGACGCGCCTGGGCTTTGTCTCGCTGTGCCTGGATGCTCCCGTGCGCCGACCTGCCGAGTACGAGCCGCAGCGCACGCAGCCGCAGACGGAATTGCAGTGGGTTGCCGATGTGCGCCGGGGTGTCGATCTCCTGCTGGCAACATATGCGCTGCCACCTGAGCATATAGGCTATGTTGGCCATAGCTTTGGCGCAACCTTTGGTGGGATCATCACCGGAGTTGAGCAGCGGATCAGCGCATTTGTCTTGATGGCTGGCTGGTACGCCCTTTCGGAGCTGGCGCGCACAAGCCCGGTGCCTGTACTGGCGGAAGCGCGCAGCAAGATCCCCCCGCGGGTGTTTGCGGCCTATATGGATGCCATGGCTCCCCTCGATGCCCGCCACTACATCGGCCACGCGGCGCCAGCGCAGCTCTTCTTTCAGTTTGCGCGCAACGACCCTGCTGTTACGGTGGAAGATGGCCAGCGCTATTTTGATCTGGCCAGCGAGCCGAAACAGATCGCCTGGTATGACAACTGCGGCCATGAATTCAACGCGCAGGCGCGCCTTGAGCGAGCGACCTGGCTCTGTGAGACGCTACACCTGGCGCGACCTTCGCAGGAGGTCATGCAGCTTCTGGAGCAGGTACCCGCTCCAACGCCACTGGAGAGCTAAGGTAAGACATTTATTCGTCGCTAATCAGGTAGGGTCGCCGCCTGGGTCTGTTTTGCTGAACCATACCAGCATCTTCTCCTCGAAATCCGCGAAGTTGTGGTAGACTTCAGCGTGCAGGCCAGCTTGCCTGGCCGTCGCGACGATCGCGGGGGTATCGTCCCAGAACAGCACCTCCTGTGGCTGGACATCGCCGAGTTCGCGTAGGACATGCTCAAAGAAGGCGGTTGTGTGCTTGGTGCGTCCCACATGGGCCGAGGAGAACATACCGTCAAACTTCGCGACGAAGCCCATGTGTGTGAGGATATATTCCGTGCGGTATCTCTCCTGGTTGGTGGCGAGGTAGCAGCGTACGCCCTGCTGGCGCAACCGTTGCACGAAGTTGACAA
>JALYVR010000459.1 GCA_030853145.1 Chloroflexota bacterium
CACCAGATGTGTACGATGGCGCGCCTGCGCCTGTCACGGCCTTCATGTCGGTCGGCACCAAAGCGGCGGCGCTGATCGCCTTCGCGCGCATCTTCGTGATTGTGCTGCACCCGGTGCAGACGGAGTGGCAGACGATCATCCTGGCCATCACCATCCTGACCATCGTCGGTGGCAACATCCTGGCCCTGGTGCAGAGCAACGTCAAGCGGCTGCTGGCCTATTCCAGCATCGCGCACGCCGGCTATCTCTTGATCGGCGTGGTTGCGGGCAGCACGGGTAACAGACTGGGGCTTTCGGCCATTCTCTTTTATCTGTTCTGCTATACCTTTCTGAACCTGGGAGCCTTCGGCGTGGTCTCCGTGCTGGAGCGCGCCGATAATACCGGTAGTAGCCTCAGCGACCTGCGCGGCCTGTGGTACCGGCGCCCGCTGCTAGCGGCTCTGCTGGCCTTCTTCCTGCTCTCCCTGGCCGGCTTCCCGCCGATGGCCGGCTTCGCCGCCAAGTACTACCTGTTCTACACGGCCCTCGTCAGTGGGTATCCCGAACTGCTGATCATCGGCGTCCTCGCCAGCATCCTGGGCATGTACTACTACCTGAAGATCATCGCGGCCATGTTCATGGAGCGCGAAAAAGAGGTTGTAGCCTCGAACATGGTCTCGGCCAGCACCCTGCCCCCGCTTGAAAAGCGCGTCTCCGGCAAGCTGGGCAAAGCCGTGACCCCGCCTGCCAGGGGCGGCACAGCAGTGGCCGTCAAGACCTCGCCGGCCACGAAGACAACCGCCGTCATCGAGAGCGCCATCGAGACCGAGAAAATCCCGGCCATTGGCTGGACAACGTGGACCGCCCTGGCCATCACGGTAGCCGGCGCGTTGCTGGCAGGCACGGTGCTGGCCTTCTGGCTGATAGACCTGGCGGTGAGGGCCGCCGGCATGATGTAGGCCTCACGTAGGGGCTATGGTTTGCCCATCTGTTGATACTACATTATGTCTCATATCGCCCCATGTGAAGATATGTCGTATTGGAACAGGGCGACCGCCAGGGATCGCCCCTACATGTCTGACCGGGGGAGATGGCGCAGCGATGGGGACCAGTGCCTGTAGCAGGTTTCCTTTCTGATCTGGTAATTTGTATGAGAGCGCTGATCGCGGGATCAGAAATGTAGGGGCGATCCCTTGCGGGTGCCCTATTCCAATACGACAGATGATTTTGTAGCAACGAATCAGGAGCAGTATCGTATGCACTTTGATTTCTCCGCGCTCAGTCTCCCAAGCGTGCGCCGGAAGCCGCTCTTCGCCGCTCAAGGGGTGGTCGCAACCAGTCAGGCTTTAGCATCACAGGCGGGTTTCTCGATTCTCAAACGGGGCGGCAATGCCGTGGATGCGGCCCTGGCGGCGGCTATCACGTTGACCGTAGTTGAGCCTTGTAGTTGCGATGTTGGCGGCGACCTCTTTGCGCAGGTCTGGGACGGTCAGGCGCTGCACGGATTGAATGGGTCGGGGCGCGCGCCGGCCGCGCTCACGCCCGAAGAGGTGCGCAAGCGTGGCCATGAAGCGATGCCGGATCAGGGCTGGCTCTCAGTGACGGTGCCGGGGGCGCCCGCGGCCTGGCGCGATCTGCACCAGCGCTTCGGAAGACTGCCGTTTGCCGCGCTGTTTGAGTCGGCGATTGAGTACGCGGAGAAGGGCTACCCGATCTCGCCGACGGTCTTCTGGCACTGGCGCTGGGGCGCGGAGGTCACGCATGCCGATCTGCATGGAGAGGAGTACAGTGGCTTTGAGACGGTTTTTGCTCCCGGTGGGCGTATCCCTCAGATAGGCGAGATGTGGCGCAATCCCGACCTGGCACACACACTGAGGCGCATCGCTGAGAGCGGTGCGCAGGACTTCTATAACGGCGAGATTGCTGGAAAGATAGCCGCGTTCTCCGCGCGCACAGGGGGAGTGCTCACGCTCTCCGACCTGCAAGACCATAGCAGCACCTGGGTTGAGCCAATCAGCACAAACTATCGCGGCTACGATGTGTGGGAGCTGCCACCAAACGGGCAGGGACTGGCGGCATTGATCGCGCTCAACATCCTGGAAGGCTTCGAGCTGGGGAAATACCCACGCGAGTCGGCCGAGAGCTATCATCTACAGATAGAGGCCATGAAGCTGGCATTCGTCGATGCCCAGAGGTACATCGCCGACCCTGAGCGAGCGCCGGTTCCCACGCGGGAACTGCTCTCCAAGGAATATGCCGCCAGGCGGCGCGCATTGATCGGGGAGCAGGCTCTGCTACCTGAGTCGGGTGAGCCTCTAAGAGGGGGAACGGTCTACCTCTGTGCGGCAGACGCTGACGGCATGATGGTGAGCCTTATCCAGTCAAACTTTGATAGTTTTGGCTCGCATGTGGTGGTGCCAGGAGTGGGCATCGCTTTACAGAATCGCGGCAGTGCGTTCTCGCTCGATCCCGCCCATCTCAACCGCCTGGAACCGGGTAAGCGCCCATTTCATACCATTATCCCTGGCTTTCTGAGCCGCGCTGGGCAGGCTATTGGCCCGTTCGGCGTGATGGGCGGACACATGCAGCCGCAGGGGCATGTCCAAATGATCGTGAACATGCTGGACTACGGCATGAATCCACAGGCCAGCCTCGACGCGCCACGCTGGTTCTGGGGAGAAAAGCTCTGGGTGCAGGTCGAGCCGGCGGTGGCCCCAGCGATTGTCGAGGCGCTCACACAACGGGGGCATGAGATGAACGTGGATGATGAAGTAGATTTCGTTGGGCGCGGGCAGATCATCTGGCGGCTGCCATCAGGTGTGTATGTAGCTGGCAGCGAGCCGCGCGCGGATGGCTGCGCCATCGGTTACTAGTAACACATCTTAACCTGCCATGGCGATTGTAAAGCCGCCCCATAGGCGTACACGTAAGACACCGGTGCCAGGATCTGCCTCATGAGGCCTGCACGAGATGGATCTCTTCGGGCGCCGTCTGCCTGACAAGCACTGTGATCGCGGCGTGGACCACAGCCGTATCAAATTGGGTCCCCGCGCAGCGCTGCAATTCTGCCAGCGCCTCGGCTGGGGCGCGCGCGGCCTGGTAGAGACGGTTCGTGATGATCGCATCGTAGGCTTCGGCAACGGCAATAATGCGAGCCATCAGCGGAATCTCGTCGCCGCGCAGGTGGTATGGGTAGCCCTGGCCGTCCCAGTGCTCATGGTGATGGCGAATCGCCGGCGCCAGGTCCATCAGGAAGGGACTCGATTCCACAATTTGCGCGCCGAAGTCGGGATGTTGCTGGATAAGGGTATGTTCGGTAGGAGACAGGTGGCCCTCCTTCTTCAGCAGCGAATCAGGGATAGCTACCTTGCCGACATCGTGCAGCAGAGCGGCCGTGGCAGCGGTCAGCACCTGTTCCTGATCCAGGTCCATCTCCTGGGCGATCATGCTCGCGAGATCGCTGACGGCGTGCGAGTGCGCATTCATGCCGGTGTCGCGCAGCTCAACCAGGCGCATCAGGGAGTAGATCGGTCCCAGTTGATGAATGCGTTGCTCACGCAGCAGCAAATCACCTGCGTCCCCCACCTCGTCGCGCAATTCAGCATCCTGTTGCAGGAACGCTGTGAAAGCGCTATTGCGGCCCATCTGTTCCGCTTCGGCTACGGTGCGCACCTGGTTACGGCCCAGCTTTTTAGCACAATACATAGCCTGATCGCCTTTCTCCAGCAGGGCGTTCACGCTGTGAGCATCGGTAGGATAAGCGGCCAGGCCCAGGCTGATGGTTGTGTGGATACCGCCCTCCACCTCGGATGTTGCCAGGGGCAGGGTTGTCACAGCGCTGCGGATGCGCTCAGCGATGAGGCAGGCCTCAGCACTGGAGGTTTCTGGGAGCAGCACCACGAATTCTTCGCCTCCGAAACGGCCCACCGTATCGCCCGCCCGCAAAACGCCGCTTGTGCGCTCCCCCAATTGGCGTAAGACCACATCGCCAACCACATGTCCATAGGTATCGTTGACGCGTTTAAAGCGGTCGCCGTCAAAGAAAATCAGCGAGAGCGGGCGCCCGAAGCGCCGGGCGCGTTCCAGCTCCTGTTCAAGGGATTGGCTGATGGCGCGATGATTAGGCAGGCCGGTGACTATATCGGTGAGGGCCTGGGTTTGAATAGCGCTATGCGCCAGTTCCAGGTTGCTATGGGCCTGAAGCAACTGGCGGCTCATACGCGAAAACTGGCTGGCGCTCAGTCCGAGAAACAACCCGATACCATTACCAATAAACAAGGTGGTAAGAAGCGAAGAGGACCAGGTAAACCCCTGTGTACGTATATTGAGCACTATCAGGCCAAACAAAATAAGCGCACAGGCTATGAGGGCACCTCTATATTCGCGCAGCAACGCACCGATGACCGGGGGAAGCAGAGCGAAGGCGTTATAGGCCTGGAGCGTCACGTACGTATTGCCTGGAAAGGCATAGGGTATAAAGTAGGCGAGCACCACCAGTAGAATAATCCCCCAGGCCGCAGGATGTGTCTGCAGGCGGGCAGAGAACAGTAGGGAGAAGATGCGTTTCATCGTTGCCTCTTTCAATCCTCAGCACATTGTTCATGTTGAGAATAGCTATCGGCCGATGTCGCACTTCCTGAAGGAGGGAATGGACCGCGACTGTAAAGATACAGGAGCCAGCGGATGATCCGTTGGCTCCTGTATCTTTCATCGGTGGCTTTTAGGCTGAACTACATCATACCGCCCATACCGCCCATACCGCCGAAGGGATCGCCGCCGCCATTGCCGCTACCGGCCGG
>JALYVR010000460.1 GCA_030853145.1 Chloroflexota bacterium
GCCATCATCCGCGAAGGGGTGACGGTGACGCGCATTCTCACAGAGAACGGGCGGGTGACAGGCGTAGAGACAACGCAGGGACCGCTACTGGCGCCCATTGTTGTGCTGGCGGCAAACGTCTGGAGCCGGGCGCTCGCCAAGGATCTCGGTATTGACCTGGCCATCACCCCGACGCGGCATCCGATGGTAGCGCTGCGTCGTCCCCATGACTTCGGCGGACGCCATCAGCCCCATGCCGTCGGCCTTGACCTGATACGCCAGATCTACCTGCGACCCGATGTGGGCGGAATCACGCTGGTCGGCGCGCTCCCCGATGTCCACGCCGAGAGCGACCCCGATCACTATGCCCAGGGACTTACCGGCAAAGAGATTGCCCACTTCCAGGAGGCCGCGAGTGGCAGCATCCCCGCGCTGGCTCGCTCGGTCCCGCGCGGTGGCTGGGCCGGCATCTACGACGATACACCCGACAGCCATCCCATCCTCGACCGCCTACCAGCATACGAGGGCCTGTACTGCGCCGCCGGTTTCAGCGGGCACGGATTCAAGCTCTCGCCCACAATCGGAGCATGGATGGCGCACCTGATCCTGACAGGTCAGAAGCCCGCCGACATGCAGCATTTCGCCTACGAGCGCTTCGCCCAGGGGCAGGAGATACGCCCACGCTACTCGTCAGGTGTGCTGGGATGAAGGCTTAGAGTGGATGAAGTTAAAAGAGGTGAATCAGACGAGAAGCCGTAGCAATAGAGCGTAATTTTACGCTCCTACCACATACATAGATCGATCGCCCTTGCTTCCAAGCATTGAAAAGCACATCTATAACGTGCGCAATATCCGACTGATTCGCCCGCGCGGTTATTTCACGAACTTCAGTCAAGTATGTCTCGATGAAATCTATCACCAAAATCGCCTTCTCCTAAAAGACTTGTAGCATATTTGCTACATGAAATAAACGAACTGATGGGCAGGGTCGTAATCCAGCTTGCCCGAACTATCAATCACGAGATCTGCTCGTCTGTGAGATCTATGGGCTTCTACATAACGATCTTCGGCAACCATCCAATCGTTTTCCCACACTTCGCGAGCCTCTTCTCCATCACGAGCAAGTCCTCTGGCGAGACGAACATCACGAGGACATTCCACCCATACTTTGAAGTCATAAATACTCGCGAGTTCATTTCGCGTTGAATATACACCCTCAACGATCACCATTCCACCTGGTACAACCGTGTGCTCTTCAGCGAGCGTGTCTGAACCCCAGTCATATCTTTGATATCGGCCTTCTTTATTCTGACTAAGAGGGACAAGAACCTGTTCGTAGATGCGCTGCCAATCAAAATCACCACCTATTGGTTTTGTATAAGGATCATTGAGTGGCCTTTGAGATGAGGGAAGAAAGAAGTCATCCATTTGCACAACAGTGACATCAGCTCGGTTACGCTTTAGTGCTTGTGCAAAGACACTTTTGCCGGAACCACCAAGTCCATCTATACCGAGAAGAAAGGTAGACCGTTTTCGTGGAAGCGAATCGAGTTGGGCGTTCAAGGTATCGAAGGTTTCTATCAAGATACGAGTTCCTCACGTTCATAGAGTTCTCAGCGCAGTGTGCTTCTCTCCCGAGGGTTTTGCTGAAATCAGAGTGCATTGTCCTCTGAGAGAAAATAGATGGTTGATAGGCATAGGCAATAAATAAAGGATGGTGTAAAAACCATCCTTCATCGTTCACTGGACGTTGTTAGCTCAAAAGATGGATATTCTCTATCCCTGCCTCTCGCTCTTTTCTCGCATCGCCACGAACATGCGCTCGGAGGTCACCGGCAGATGCGTCACGCGCGCGCCCGTTGCGGCGCAGATAGCATTCGCGACGGCGGCGCCCACCGGGACCACCGGCGGCTCGCCCACACCCTTGGCGCCGAAGGGACCGGGAGTGGAGGGGATTTGCACCAGCAGCGGCATAATCTTCGGCATATCGGAGATGTGCGGCAGGGCATAGTCCATGAGGGTCGAGGTAAGCAACTGGCCGTTTTCATCGTAGACAAAGCCCTCGAAGAGCGCCCAGCCGAGGCCCTGCGTGACGCCGCCGTGGATCTGCCCCTCGACCTCCGCCGGGTTGATGGCGAAACCAACGTCCTGGGCCGCGAGATAGTCGAGCACGCGTATCTCGCCGGTGTCGGGATCGACAGCGACACGGGCGACGTGGACCGCGAACATCGGCGAGCTGCTGCTGACGGCGGCGCGACCACGCCCGTAGACAGGCTCGTAACGCCCACCAAAGTTCATCGACGCCGCGGCAATCCGCTTCAACTCAACATTCTTGCCGGGCGAGCCGAGCACGACAACCTTATCGCCCTCGATCTCCAGGTCTGTTGACGAGGCCTCCAACATTTCGGCGGCGATCGTGAGGATCTGGTTGCGCGCATCGCGCGCGGCGGCCAGGACAGCCGGCCCCATCGAGTAGATCGTCTTGCTGCCTCCGGTACCACCGCTGTACGGCATGGTGTCCGTGTTGCCGTGCGCGACGTTGACCGATGAGGGCGCGATGCCCAGTCCCTCGGCCGCGATGAGTCCGAGGGCTGAATCGGAACCGGTGAGATCAACTGTGCCGATAACGACGGTGAGCGTGCCATCGGTCTCCATACGACAGGCGGCGGCGGCCGGCTCGGTGCCTCCAGGCCAGCCACCGGCGGCGATACCGGTGCCGATCCTCCAGCCCTGTAGCTCGTCGGGGAGGGCTGACGGCTCGCGGCGCTTCGCCCACAGCGGGTGTTCTCGCACCTGCTCCAGGCAATCCAGCAGGCCAATACGCGGCCACTGCGGCTTGCGCCGGTCGAGTGTGGCATCGCCCTGTTTGACGCCATTTTTCAGGCGGAACTCCAGCGGGTCCATCTCCAGCGCGCGGCACAGCTCATCGACGGTGGACTCCAGCGCGAAGGTTACCTGTGGGGCGCCGGGAGCACGATACGCGCCCACGCCAACCTTGTTCGTCAGCACTTCATAGCCGCGAATATCCAGGTTGGGGCAACGATAGGTGCTGCCAAGAATGTAGCTACCCAGGCCAACGGCCGAGCCAGCATACGCGCCAGTGTCAAAGATAATCTCGGCTTGCAGCGCTATCAGGGTGCCATCGTGCTTCGCGCCCAGCTTGACGTTGATCACCGACTGCGGCGCAGGGTTGCCTGCCAGCAAATCTTCAGTGCGCGTATAGACCAGGCGCACCGGCCTGCGCGACGCGAACGCAGCGGCCGCGGCCAGCGGCTCGATCAGCCCGAACTTGCCGCCAAAGGCTCCCCCAATGGGTACCGACTCGACGCGCACCTGGCGCTCAGGGATGGCCACGGTATCCGCGACATCCGAGCGCACGCCAAACATGCCCTGGGTACTGGGCCAGACCGTGAACTGCTGTCCCGAAGCGCTGGGCACAACGGTAATCGATTGCGGCTCCAAATATGACTGGTGAACGACGCTGGTCCTGTAACTACGCTCGACGATCACTGCGGCTTCGTTCCAGGCGGCATCTATATCGCCAGCATGCAGATGCGCTTTGTCGCTGACATTGGCTGAAAGCTCGCGGTCCTCTTTCTCCTCGACCTCTTCCTCGGCGACGGCAGCGTGGGCGCCGCCGCCCGCGATCTCTGAGCCTTTATCCTGCTCCTGCGTGCGCGTCTGGGGAGCGCCGGGCTGCATACCGGCGACGGGATCTATGACAACCGGCAGCGGCTCATAGTCTACATCAACGGCGGCGACCCCATCTTCGGCGGCGGCCTCGGTCTCGCCCAGCACAAGGGCAACGGGATGCCCGCACCACAGGGCTTCGTGCTCGGCAAGGGGCGAGCGCGAGCGCGAACTGCTATCGCGCTTCGCCATGCCCAGCGTCTCGCTGGTGTACACGGCCTTCACGCCCGGAACTGCCAGCGCCGCCGTGGTATCAATCTTGATGATGCGCGCGTGCGCATAGGGGCTGAGCACCAGGCGCGCGTGCAGCAAGCCAGGCACCGCCATATCGCCCGCGTAACGGGTGCGCCCTGTCAGCTTATCGGGACCATCCTGCCGGAGGATAGAGGTACCAACCGACGCGTATTCTGTCGTCTTATCAACTGTCTGTGCCATAAAAGCTATCTACTCCGTACCACACTGCTCCAAGTCGCAAGTCTGTTTGAAACAGCTTTACTAACAAAACTATACAGTCCTTTGAAAGTGTAGCACAAATCGCGAGTGATTGTCATGAGCCGCGCAAGAGAGGTTGGTCATTCGTAGGGCGTGGCTGGCCTCTTATGTTAACGCTTATGGGGATCGCCCTGTGACCCGACGCGCGCCCTGGAAGTTGACGCGATCTGCCCCATCCGTAGGGCGGGGCAAATTAAGGCTATAAGAAGGCCAGGCGTTTACTTCATCTGGCTCGGTTTGTTGACCTTTCCGTGCTTCGCGATATGCTTCGAGGTAGCGTGAGACTTTGCCGGCGCCAGCGAATCGCCTGTGCTGCACGAAATGTTCCCGCTCTCAGAGACGTTGTTGGTGGCGGTGACATCGATCGCATACAGGTACGGTGGCGGGGTCGTCACAGGAGTATAACCGGTGCCGCAGATGCTGTTGTTGGTCAATTTGTCATAGTTGCCCTGATCGGAAATGCCCGCCTGATAGCCACCTGCGGAACCATTGCCACTGATGTTGTTTACGTAATCATTGCTGGCAATGTTCTTGTTTACCTGTATCTTGGTCACAACCGCTGTAGGTATACAGTTACTGTGGTTGTTGGGATCAACATCGATATTGGAG
>JALYVR010000461.1:0-1559 GCA_030853145.1 Chloroflexota bacterium
TCGACCACGAACTGCACGCCATCGAAGAGGCAGTGAAAGGGGAAGTAGTGCAGGATGCCGTAGGGCACCACGATCAGGTGCTCGCAAAGATTGAGCGCGTGGGCCACGGGCCTGAGCAAGAGATCATAGAGCCGTTGGAGCAGGCCCAGGCTATTCTCCTGCAGGCCCGCGAAGGCGCCCGCGCGGTCTTGCACGCCTGCGGCCTGACCCGCCAGGTCGAGGTTGACGTGCCAGAGCGAGTAGAGGCGCTCCAGACGAGCCGCCACATCCGGCACGATATGCACCGCCACTCTGTTGTGCATCAGCTCGAAGATATACAGGTCCTGCCCCGCCAGGTAATATTCCAGCAACAGTGTCTCATCCCCGATAGTAGGTAGCTGCGCGGTGACAATGCTATTCGACCAGCGCTGTCCGGGCCTGACCACCATATCGCCAGCCAGGCGTAGTTGAACCTGCTCCAGCAACTGCTCGATCTGGCGCTCGCGGCGCTGCATCTCCTGGCGCGCGCGCACAGGTCCAACGGAGCGGATACGCATGATCGCGGTATCGCTGAGGTTCGCTTCGTTCTCAGCCTCGTAGACAATCGAGCTAAACCAGGCCTGCTCCTCGCGCAGGCGCGCCAGGTCTTCGAGGATGCCCTCGCCCACCTTCTCATCGGCTCGCAGGCGGATATCGATGTTGTTCCGCAGGTAATCGCCCAGCACACGCGACTTGGATTTTTCGACGTAGATCAGGGCCTGCTCTTGATTGCCACACCTCAGGGCCAGGGAGACCGCGTGCTGGTAGACAGCTTCTTTATCGCGCAGGAAGCTCGTGCGCTCATCCAGGACCAGCCGGCTCTGCACTTCGTCTATGCCCTGCACGGCACGATCGTAGCACTCGGTTGCCTCCTTCAGGTCGCCCCGTTGCTCAGCAATCTGGCCCAGCAGGTAGTCGCAGCGATACCTCAAGTCGAGGAGTCCCTGGCCCTGCGCGATATCCAGGGCCTGTTTGCAGAGATCATTGGCCATGGCAATATCGCCCTGTGCGGCTGCGATGCGCGCTTGCAGCAGGGCAACGCGGGCCCGTTGGGGCAAGGCCTCCTGATCGGCAAACACATCGGCGGCATGTTGGGCCTCGCGCTGGCTGGCCTCCAACTGGCCATTCGCGAAGTACAGCTCAGCCTGGTGCAGCCGCACGCTCGTCGCCAGCGCCGTGAAGCCGCCCTCTTCGAGGATATCCCTGGCCTCCTGCAACATGCCCTCGGCCTCGCGAAAATCGCCTTCGAGCATGCTTGCCTGCGCCTGGCACATCAACGCATAGGCCAGGCTGTTGCGCTGCCCCTGTCGCTCGCGGAAAAAGGCCACCGTCTCGCCAGCCAGTTCATAGGCCTCGTGCGCGCGATTCAGGCGTACCAGGCAGAGGCAGATCTGATGCGCGACCTCCGCCGCCTGTAGCTCCAGATGATGCTGCTGGAAGACGCTGCGGCTGCGGTTGAAGAACAGCAGCGCCTGGCTGTAGTGTCCCTGGGCGGCATAAATCTGGGCAATATTCAGTTCCTCGCGCGCGACCGCCACCTC
>JALYVR010000461.1:1569-4770 GCA_030853145.1 Chloroflexota bacterium
CGCGCCTGCTCGTGTAGGATGGCGGCTTCGCGGAACTTTCCCAGCGCTGCCAGGGAGAGCGCCTTGTTGCCGCGCGCACGCGCAATGTTCAGATCGACGCCCTCCCCTTGCATGCTATAGGTCTTGATGGCACGATCAAAGAGGCTCAGGGCCTCGTTATAGTGGCCCAATTCGTAGTTGACAATAGCGGCATTGACATCGATCTGGCCGGCGCGCAGCAGTTTGCCGTGACGCATGAAGATCTCGCGCGCGGCTGTGGCATCCCGGAGAGCCTCGGTGGTACGATTGAGTTGCAAGCAGGAACTGACGCGCCCGATCCGTGTACGCGCCCAACCAACCTCGTCGCTGGCAGCCAGGAACTCCTCGCCCGCCGCGTCGAAAAACGGCAGCGCCTCCTGGTTGCGGTCCATGCGGCGCAGGGCATCACCGCGCGCCATCAAGCCCAGCGCGTGATACGACTGGTTCCGCGTAAGTTGACCGACCGCCAGGATATAGCCGGCCAGCACGAATGATACCTGCGCGTCCTCAACCCATTGGCGATCAGCCTCACGCTTGATGAGGTCAACCAGCCGGGAAACGGCAACCTCGCTGAAGGCCGCGAGATGCGCCTGGATGACGCGCTGCCCCTTCTCTTCGTTCTTGATGAGGAGGAGCTCAGCAACTAATTCTTGTGGTGTCATGGAAGGCTTTTCAGAGAATACAACACACGACACCTTAATCCTGGAGCGCCACCTGGAACTGATCGATCTGCACAGTACCCTCAGGAAACTGCAACTCCAATGTATAGGCCGCGGGAACGACCGACGCGAAGATGAAGTTGCCCAGTTCGTCGATGGTCTGCATCTGCACCGGCTCGCTCGACGATGAAAGCCGCACCGGCGTCCCCTGTAACGCGTCAAGTGAAGCGCCCTTACGCGTGACAAAGCCGATAAGCTGCACGACATCGCGGCGCTGGCTGCCGCGCTCTACCTGGATCGAAATGCTGAAGTCCTCGGCAGTATAGCGGCGTGGCCACGACGTCTCGACCTGCATCATTTCACGCTGGTAGGCCAGACGCGGCTGTGGCGGCAGCAGGACCGCGACAATACGCCGGGCGCCCGCGCTGGCGCGATCACGTACTTGGTCTAGCATATGGCGTACATCCTGGGCGTGCGCGGACCCACGATGATTGCGCGCGACGGGACTCACAGAGATGCTCGGCGCCGGTGTGCGCTCAACCAGCAGGGGATCGTTGGCGAGAAATTCTGTGAGCGCGGCCACTTCAGCGGCACAGAGCACACACATACCAAGGTGCATCTTGACCGCGGTGGCAATTTCACTGCTCAGCAGTCCCAACTGGTATTCACCAAGTACCTCGTTGGACGGACAATCCCAGCGATACAGCGTACTGGTCAGCGCGAGTTCAAGCCGGCGATAGGCTGCCAGTTGAGCCGCGCAGTGCTCACAACTGGCGATATGCTGCACAACAGCCGGTCGCACACTCTCACCTGCCAGGTAGGCAAGCAATTCCTCCTCGCGCACAGCACCTGGTTGACGACACTCCATGAAAGTTTCCTTTATATGAATATGAGTTCAGGGCCAGATATCACGATACAGGTTGTCACCCACGTACAAAAAATATCTTCACCTACGACTTGCTCTACAGGACAACAACTCTACCGCGAGTCCTGACACGTGCCAGGCGCGACACTCCCCAGCGTCGCCGGTGGCTTATTTGCAGGCTTTCCTGTCTCTTTACCTCTATAAACGAGCGGTTTTGGCATTTTAGCATTCTTGTTCCAGGTATCAGTAGCATAACATAGCGGACGTATCCGTACAGCGGCTACAGATATTGATGCTTAAACATATTCTGCAAACGGCGATTACGGCGCAGGCGCTCCAGCACATTGCGCTTGATGCGATACACATCGTCCACCGTAGGAAAGAGCAGGCGCTGCTGGCTGCTGATCTCGCTGGGCTTCATACCATGGATATACGCCAGGTAGATCAATACCCGCTCGTCCTCACCGTTGAGTTCTTCCTGAATGACCTGCCAGAGTCCCTGGGCTGAAATATGCGCCACCACGTCGTCGGCAGGATCATCGGTCGCGGGTTCATGCTCTATGGAATCCAGGGCCTCTTCATACTGGCGCGCCTGCCGGGAACGCACTTCGTCAGCTACCACACTATGCACGCACATCTTCAAATACTTTAATATGGCGGCCAGTGAGTCGAAGTTGCCCATTTTGACGGGCGTGAGAGCCTGCGAAAATTTCGCGAAGACCGCGTTGACGAGCGGGCCGCTGCCATCCTGGCCCAGCAGGGGTGCGGCGCTCTGATGCTGATTGATCCAGGTCAATACCAGAGGCGCATACTGCTGGTAGATGCTGGCCCACGCGTCGTCGTCTCGCCTGATAATGGCCCGGCGAAACAGCTCCAGGCAGTAACGATCGTTCGACGCATTCTGCCTGAGAAACTTAGCGGTCTCTTCTGAACAACAACGCGCCAGTTCAGTGACAGTAAATACATCCAGTTGTTGTATAGTGTCACCTTGACCTCTCAGTCCCTGCTCAGGTCCTGATGGCTGAGGACGGCTGCGAGACTCCATTGGCGATAGCTCCCTGCTTCCTTCCAGATCCAGATACGTGGTAGTGTAGACGCTGTTGCAGTATAGCATGAGAAATGCGGGTACACAAGCTTGAGCGGTCAATTCCTCAATTTTCAACACGCCACACCACAGCTTCTATCCATTATCGCACGTATTAGGCATGCGCGATAGCGTGCTGAGTATTTATGGTGACGAAACAATTTGTTACAATTTATTACACAGTAGAATACGCCATTTGACCTATTTTTTGGTATCTTTTTACCTTGTGTGATATGCTTAGTGAGAGCTTAAATAACCCGACCATTTCATGATTGACCAAGCGGTTGTAGGGAGTGACTATTAGTACGCGGCGGGGCTAGGGACGCATGCCACAACAGAGAGGAACAATTACAGAACGTCTCACCGATGTCATTCAAGTCATCCAGATGGGACGAAAGAGCGGCCTGCTAACAGCCGACCGGGGCGAGGGCCGCACCTTTGAAGAGGGCGCCATCACCTTTGTCAATGGACAGGTAGCGCAAGCAACTGCTACTCATCTTAACGGGCAAGAGGCCCTCAACTGGCTAAAGACCTGGGGAACGTGCTATTTTACCTTTGTTCCCGCTGCTTCATCT